>NZ_JBHSLC010000001.1:0-134678 GCF_042657465.1 Azospirillum himalayense
TCGCCACGAACAGCGCCACAAGCCCCGTCACGCCAAGGCCGAGCATCATGAAGTTGTAGACCCGCAGCATGTGCTTGCGCAGGCCCTCGTCGAACGCCGCGCCGTAGGCCGGCGCCGCGGTGCCGAATTGGTTGCCGTAGAAGGGTCCGCTCATCGTCTCACCATGTCCTTCGGATGCTTATCGTTCAGAGGCTTGTCGTTCAATGCGTCGGCTTTTCAGAACCACGCCATGCGGGCATCGCGGGCGTGGGCCAGGATTTCGTTTTCCGGCTGTTCACCGCACAGCGCGTAGACCGTCGTCCCGACCTGCCAGTAGGCGACCGAAACGTTGCCGATCCGCTCCGCCTGGGGTTCGGTGACGGCGAAGCGGTCGACCTCGCTGGCGAACAGCGTGATCAATTCCGACCCGCCGTGGCGGTAGGCCGCCTGCACCGCGACCCCGCCGTCCCAGGCCACCGTGCGCAGCCCGTCCGGCGCCTGCCCGATGTCGAGCTGCGGGATCGGCACCGCGACCTCCGGGTTGGCGGGGGCGAGCCGGTTGACCAGGGATTGGGCGGCGTCGGCAAAGGGCTTGAAGTCGATCCCGCTGTGCAGCGCCTGCTGGTGGGTCTGCGCCGCGATGGTGATGTAGTGGGTGGCCGCGTGCGCCGTGGCGACGGGGTTGACCGACAGGGACGACACCGCGCTGTGCGCCGTCCAGCCGAGCCCGACGAGGCAGAGCGCCGCGACGGCCCGCCGTCCGCGGCCCGAGCCGTTGGCGGCGCGCGCCCGCGCCCGGTTCATCAGCTCCGCCGCCGGGCGGCGCCACAGGGCGCCCCACTGCTTGCGCCTCGGCAGTGGCGCGCCGGCGCCGACCGCCGGCTGGGCCGGCGTGGCGACGGATTCCGGCACGGCCAGCTCCGGTTGCGCCTTCTCCACGGCCGGGCCGGCCATGAACAGGCGGATCTCGTCGCGCACCCGCATGTCGTGCATGACGCGGGCGGCCTCCTCCGGATTCGCTTCAAGGTAGGCTTCGACCTCGATACGGCGCTGCGCGTCGAGTTCGCCGTCCACATAGGCGTTCAGGTCGATGTCGCTGATCGGTTCGTTCATCGTCATTTCACCACGCGCAACGGGGGGCGCTGGACCCGGTCTGATGGGGTTCGGTCGGACTGGTCCGACGTCGGCTGGCGCTCGCCGCCCGTCTTGGCCCGCAGCGCGTCGCGCGCGCGGCCCAGGCGGGACATCAGGGTACCCACGGGGATGCCCAGGCATTCGGCGGCGTCCCGGTAGGACATGCCGTCGAACGCCACGAGGACCAGAGCCTCCCGCTGTTCGACCGGCAGGGTCATCAGGGCCGCGATGGTCTGGCCGAGATGGACGTGGCTCAACTGCGCGGGCGGGGAGCCTTCCTCCGCCATCGAGCTGAGCTCGCCGGTCGCCTGGCGTTCGGCCTGCTGGCGCCGCCAGCGGTCCACGAAGGTGTTGTGGACGATGGCGAGCAGCCACTTGCGCAGGTCGCGCCCGTCCGTGAAGGACGACGCCCCCTCGATGGCCTTGACGAGCGCCTCCTGGACGAGGTCCTCGGCCTGATCGGGGTCGCGCATCAGGACCAGGGCGTAGCGCCGCAGAACGTCCAGATGCTGTCCCAGCTCGTCTTTCATCACCGTCCCGGATTGGTTCTTCACACTCGGCATACGGATCATGCCGTGGCTTAATCCGCTCCGGGGGAAAAAATCGCCACGGGATTGGCTTGCGCGCGGACGCGGGGCGGAGTAGGTCAGAAGCGCCTGGAGCCCTGGAGAATGCTGGGGTTCCTCCATGAACAAGGGGAGTAGGGAATGACGAAGGCCGATCTCATCGACGCGATCGCCGGCAAGCTGGGCGGCACGAAGGCCGACGCCGGCAAGGCGCTGGATGCGGTTCTGGAGAGCCTGCAGGACGCGCTGGTCAAGGGGGAGACGGTCAAGCTGCCGGGCTTCGGCCAGTTCGAGATCGCCGAGCGCGGCGAGCGCACGGGCCGCAACCCGCAGACCGGTGCGGAGATCAAGATCGCCGCCTCCAAGGCGCCGAAGTTCTCCGCCGGCAAGGCCCTCAAGGACGCCGTCAACGGCAAGGCCGAGTAAGCCTTCCGCAAGGACGATCCTTGTATTGGATGAAGGGGCGGCGGCAACGCCGCCCCTTTCGTCTTTCAAAATTTCATGGTGACGTCATGAGCAGCAACAGCATCTACCGCTGGATCAAGGTTGAAGGACGGTGGGAGCCGGCGCAGCAACTGGCCGATGGCTCCTACATGCCGATCGGCGACATCGTGCCGCTGCCCGCCCGCAGCGTGAAGGTCGGCCCGGTGATCGAGCCGCCGCCCCGCAACGCCGCCCCCAAGGACGACGAGTAGACCCCGGCTTTAACCGAAGGGCCGGGTGGGGTCGAGCATGGCGCGGACGGCGCCGATCGCCGCCTGGAAGCTGAAGGGCTTGTGCAGGACGCGCAGCCGGTCGGACTCCGGGTGCCAGAGGGCGCCGCTGTCGGCGGTCATGACGATCACCGGCAGGGCGGGCCGCCGCGCCCGCGTCCGGCGAATCAGTTCGTTGCCATCCATCACCGGCATGCGCAGGTCGGTCATCAGCAGCGACGCCGGGCCGCTCTCCAGGGCGGTGATGGCTTCCAACCCGTTATGGGTCAGGGTGACGCGCAGCCCCTGGCCTTCCAGCGTGTCGGCAAGGGCCAGGGCTTCGAGGCGTTCATCCTCGGCGACGAGAATGTGGGGAACGGACTCCATGGTTCGGCCTGACGGTGCAACGCAAAGGGAGTAAGGGGTACGTTGCGGCCGGCCGAATGGATTTCCCTTGATCGCGGAGGATGGTCACGGTGCTTGGTTTCAGGCGCACTCGGCCAGATCGGCCAGGGCCTCGGCGTCCAGCAGCTCGACCCGGCCGCCGTCCAGGATGCGGATCAGGCGCGAGGTCTTGAGCTTGGTGAAGCCGCGCGACACGGTCTCCGTGGTCAGCCCCAGATGGTCGGCGATGTCGCAGCGGCTCATCGGCAGGGCGATGGCCCGGCCCGCACCGGCCCGGCGGCTCAGCGCCAGCAGGAAACTGGCCAGCTTCTCCAGCGCCGACTTGCGGCCCAGCAGCAGCATCTGGTCCTGCGCCGCCACCAGCTCGGAGGTGGTGACCGACAGCAGCCGGCGGGCCAGCGCGGGCTGGGAGTCCAGCAGGGCGTCGAGCTGGCAGCGCGGGATGCGTTGGACGGTGGAGGCGGTGATCGCCTCGGCGGAGTAGAGGTAGCGGTCGGCGAAGGCCAGCCCGACCATGTCGCCGGCCTGGAGGAAACCGATGATCTGGCGCCGCCCGTCCGGCAGCAGCTTGTAGAGGCGGATCATGCCGTCCACCACGCGGAAGACGGCGTCGGCGGCCTCGCCCTCGGCGAAGATGGACTGCTCGCGGTCGAACACCCGGAACTGGGCGATGGCGGCCAGGGGGTCGACGTCGTTGGCGGCGAAGCCGGCGGCAGGACGGGAGGGGGCGACACGCGGCATCGCCATCACGGCGGCCTGATGGCCGTGCGGAACACGCGTCGGCTGGGCGGCGATGGCGGTGTGAGCGTGCATGTCGGGCCCCTCGGCTTTCGTGGAAGCGGCCCACCCCCGTGGGGCAACCGCTTGATGAGCCGAAATTACGCGCTGCGAGGTACCCTGTGCAGTTCGGTCTTGTACCTAAGGGGCTTTGCGTACGTAAGACTACCTAGGGGCCATTGGTGACGCGTGGGGGCGGAGGGGGGCAGGGATGCTCACCCCCCATGCACCAGCCGTTCGAACAGGTCCTCCGACCCCATCTGCCCGCCCTTGAGCATCAGCTCGACGCCGTCGGTGGGCGGGTGCGCGCTGTGGGTCAGGCTGACCGTCACACCGGGGCTGAGCGCCGTCCGGTAGGACAGGCCCCACAGGCCCAGCGCCTTCACCGCCTTGCTGGAGGTGTCGCCCCCGGCGATGCCTATGCGGCGCAGCGGCACCGCGCGGGCGACCGTGGCGACGAAGTCCGCGGTGGCGTCGGCGATGGCGGCGGACTGGGCGGTGTCGGGCGTCTCGCCCTCCGCCGGGGCGGTCCACGCCAGCACGTTCCGTCCCTGGCCCAGCAGGCCGGCGATCTCGCTCCGCAGCCGCTCGCGGTAGGCGTCGTCGCGGCACAGGGCGCCGGCGTCCGCCGGCATCCGGTGGAAGGAGGAGGCCGCAGCGATCTGCCGGCGCGTGACCGGCGACAGGCTGCCGGCCAGGACGAAGACCGGCCCCTCCGCCGGGGCCAGCGGCGCATCGCCGACCGTCCCGTCGCGCTGCCATTGGGTGGCCAGCGCCTGGACCACGCCGCTCGGCCCGACCGCCAGCAGGGGCGAGCGTTGCGCCCGCTCCCAGATCAGCCGCCCGACGGGCGCCAGATCCGCCGGCCGGGCGATGTCCAGCAGGATGGCCGACGCGCCGCCCGCCACCATCTGGTCCAGCCTCTCGTCCAGCGCTCCGGCGTCCAGCCCGTAATCCGGGTAGTGCAGAGCGCCCATTCCCTCCAGCCCCTGCGCGGAGAGGTGGAGGCGCAGGTCGGCCTCCGTCATCGGGGTCACCGGATGGGCTTTCATGGTCGGGTGGCGGTCGATGCGGTGGACCGTCCCGCCGGTGCCCGCGGCGGCGAACAGCGTGCTGAACAGGCAGTAGCGCCCGATGTTCGGCTGGCCGCCCACCACCGGCAGGAAGCGGTTGGGGAAGAAGGGCCGCAGGGCGGCTACCGCCGCCCCGATGCTGCCGACCTGCGGCGCGCTATCGAAGGTCGAGCAGCACTTGTAGTGCATCACCGGCACGCCGAGCCCGGCGAAGAAGCGCCCCACCGGCCCCAGCTCCGCCCGCAGGGACTCCGGGTCCATGGTGCGCGACGCCCCGGCGATCCCCAGCGCGTCCAGCGGGCCGAGCCCGGCCAGCCGCTCCGCGTCGGGAATCTCCAAAAGCAGCAGCGCCCGCTGCCCGGCCTTCGCCAGCGTGGCCAGCGTGTCGGTGGCCCCGGTGAAGTCGTCCCCGTACCAGCCCAGCCGGGGGCCCAGCCGGGGCGGCGGGTGTGCCGCCGTCACTTGCCCGCCCCGAAGAACTCCAGGGCGTGCTTCAACTCCGGCCGCGTCGCGGCGGCGTCGGGCAGGGTGACGCCCTCGCGCACCGCCTCCCAGGCTTGGCGGATGCTCGTCACGCCGGCGGCGGGGCCGTCCGGGTGGGCCATGATGCCGCCGCCGGACATGAACAGCAGGTCGTCCGTCCCCACCGCGTCCCAGGTGACGGGCACGGTCCCCGCCCACTGGCCGGAGGAGAAGGCCGGCATCACCACGTCGTCGCAGCCCTCGGCCAGCGGAGCGAGGCAGGACTTGGCGCCGTCGATGACCTCCGCGTCGGGTTGGGCGAACTTGCCCTGGAGGCCGTGGACGTGCATGTGGTCCACCCCGGCGAGCCGCCACAGCGTCTGGTAGGCGTCGAAGCCGATGCCCAGGCTGGGGTGGCGCGACAGGGCGCCGAAGCCGTTGCGGTGCCCGTGCAGCACCAGCCCGCTGTGCCGGCGCAGAGTCTGCACGGCGGAGAAGCCGCACCAGTTCAGGCTGACCATCACGCAGCTTCCGCCCTCGCGCTCCACCAGATCGGCGTGGCGGCGCATGGCGTCCGTCTCGTCGCTGATGTTGAAGGCGACCATGACGTGCTTGCCGGTGCGGTCCTGGTGGCGGCGCACCCGGTCCATCACCGCCGGCACGCGCTGGGCCAGCGGGGCGTGGACCGGATCGGCGCAGATCTCGTCGTCCTTGATGAAGTCCAGCCCGGCGGCGCAGAGCGTGCCGACCAGCTCGCCGGTCTCCTCCGCCGACAGGCCGAGGTTCGGCTTGATGATGGAGCCGACCAGCGCCCCGTGCTCAACCCCGGTCAGCCGCCGGGTGCCGGCCACGCCGTGGCGCGGCGCGTCGAACTGCTTGCGATAATCGGCGGGCAGGCGCACGGAGTCGAGCCGCAGACCGGTCACCTCGCCCAGGTCGAACAGGTTGCCGGCCACCGTGGCGGCCAGCGTCGGCAGGTTGGCGCCGACGTTGCCGGTGGGGAAGCTGATGGTGACGCGGGCGCGCCGCCACGGTCCGGGCCGCTTCTGCCGCTCCAGCCACGTGTTCGGCAGGCTGGGGGAGGCGGCGGGTTCAAGCTCCTCCACCCGCTCCACCACGGCGCGGGCGCGGGCGCGCAGGTCGTCCGTCTCGCCGTGCACGCGGGTGAAGGTGCCGCAGGACTGCTCCCCCGCCATGACCTCCGCCACTTTGGCGGGGTCCAGCGGGGTTTCGATCAGATAGGTCGCCTCGAAGCGGTCGGAGCGCATGGCGAGGCTCACAGGCGGCTGAGGTCGGGGAAGGGCCGGACCGGATCGCGGCCGTCCCAGTCGAGGGAGGCGTTGCGGATCAGGTCGAACATCTTGCCCTTCGGCCCGGCGACCTCCGACAGCTCGATCACCGTGCCGGGGTGGTACTCGGTGTCGAAATAGACGAAGCGGCCCTTCTCGCCGACCTCGCCGCTCATCACCGGCTTGAAGCCCTGGCCGGTCAGCCGCTCCAGGTCGGCGTCGTAATTCTCGGTCCAGTAGGCGACGTGCTGGAGGCCGGTGCGGCCCGCCTTCAGGAAGTCGCGGTACATCGACGGCGCGTCGTTGCGGGTCTGGATCAGCTCCATCTGGAGCGGGCCGGAGTTGGCGAGCGCCACCGAGTTGTGAACCTCGTACCGCTCCCCGCGGTAGCTGTAGTTCTTGATCGGAACCCGCTCGTTGTAGAACCACGGGCCGATGCCCAGGGTGCGGCTCCAGTAATCCATGGCGGCTTCGATGTCGTCGACGACATAGCCAGCCTGCCGGATCTGGCCGAAGAATCGGCTCATGAAGGAACTCCTGATTTTATCGTTATGGGGGACCGGCGGGGCCTCAGTAGGGAAGGAAGCCGGTGGAAATCCACGGAATGGCGGCGACCACGATCAGGCCCACGAGAAGGGCGGCGACGTAGCCCCAGATGTGTTTCAGGCCTTCGTCCGGGCTGACCTTGCTGATGGCGCAGGCGCCGTAGTAGCCGACGCCGAAGGGCGGGGCGAACAGGCCGATGCCCATGGCGAAGATCACGACCATCGCGTAATGCACCTCGTGCACCCCGGCGTCGCGGGCGATGGGGAACAGCAGCGGGCCGAACAGGACGATGGCGGGGATGCCCTCCAGCACGCTGCCCAGGATGATGAAGGCGACGATGGAGATGGCGAGGAAGCCGTAGCCGCCGCCGGGGATGTCGGCCATCCACAGGGCCAGCGCGCGGGAGAAGCCGGACTGAGTCAGGCCCCAGGCCATGGCGGTGGCGCAGCCGACGATGAAGATGATCGCCCCGGTCAGCGACGCCGTCTCGATCAGCATCGGCTTCAGCCGCGCCCAGTCGAACTGGCGGTAGACCAGCAGGCCCATGAGGGTGGAGTAGGCGATGCCGATGGTCGACACCTCGGTCGCCGTCGCCACACCTTCCACCACCGCGGCGCGGATGACGAAGGGCAGCAGGATGGCCGGCAGGGCGGCCACGGCCAGCCGGGCGATCTCGGACGCCGGCGGGCGGCGGATGTGGCTCAGATCCTCATGGCGGTAGCGCCACCAGACGACGGCGCAGAGCGCCGCACCCAGCACCACCGCCGGCAGCAGGCCGCCCGCGAACAGCGCCGCGATGGACACGCCGGTGACCGAACCGATGGTGATGAGGACGATGGAGGGCGGGATGGTCTCGGTCTGCGCGCCGGTCGCCGACAGCAGGGCCACGAGGTCGCCCGGAGGGGCGCCGCGCTTCTTCATCTCCGGGAAGAGCACCGGCGCGATGGCCGCCATGTCGGCGATCTTCGAGCCGGAAATGCCCGACACCAGATACATCGCCCCGATCAGCACGTAGGACAGGCCGCCACGCACATGGCCGAGCAGGCTGGCGAGGAACTGGATCATGGCGCGGGCCATGCCGGTCATCTCGATCAGCAGGCCGAGGAAGACGAACAGCGGCACCGCCAGCAGGATCAGGTGCGACATGCCCTCGTCCAGCCGCCCGACCATGACGAGCAGCGGTGTCGAGGTGGTCAGCGCCAGATAGCCGAAGGTGGCCAGCGCGAAGGAAAAGGCGATGGGAACGCCGCCGAACACGCAGGCGGCGACCACGCCGACGAAGAAGATGACGAGGTTGGCCTGCCCCAGCGGCTTCAGCGCCGGGCCGGCCAGCCAGAAGGCCACGGTCACCGCCGCGGTCAGCGCCACCGCCGCGAGCGTGATCCGGAGGTTGCGCAGCCGCATCAGCCGGATCAGCGCCACCACCGCCATCAGCCCCAGCCCGGTCGGCAGGGCCGCCGCGCGCCAGGCGTTGCTGATTTCCAGCGCCGGGGTGACGATGAACTGCTCCTCCATGGCGTAGTCCAGGGCGGGGTGCAGGATCATCGCCAGGAAGGCGATGGGGGCGGTGATCGCCAGCGTCTCCAGCAGGGCGCGCGGCGTCGGGCCGACGCGGCTGACCAGACCGGTCATCCGCATGTGCTCGCCGCGGCGCAGCGCCACCACGGCGCCCAGCATGGACAGCCACAGGAAGAGGATGGAGGCCAACTCGTCCGACCACACCAGCGGCGCGTGGAAGACGTAGCGCGCCGTCACCCCGGCCAGCAGGATGGCGATCTCGGCCAGAACGATCAGGGCGGCCACACCCTCCACCGTCGCGGCGAGGCCGCGGTCCAGCCGATCGGTCCAGAAACCGCCGGACGCGGCCCCTGGCATGGCGCCGCCCTCGTCGAGCGCCGTCGCGTGGTGAGACAAAGCCGCACCCTCCCTTCCCGTGTTGTCCACAGCCGTTCTTCAGGCGAGCTTGCCGACGGCGCCTTCCAGCAGCGCCCAGGCCTCGTCGCCGAAGCGGCCCTTCCATTCGCCGTAGAAGCCGCTGTCGCGGAGCTTGGCGCGGAAGCTGTCGGGGGAGGGCTGGTTGAAGGTCAGGCCCTTGGACTGGAGGTCGGCCTGCACCGACTGGTTCAGCGCCTTGATGTCCTCGCGCTGCTGCACGCCGGCGTCGTTGATCGCGGTGGAGACGATCTTCTGCAGGTCGGGCGGCAGGCCGCGCCACGCGCGCCCATTGGCGATGAACCAGAAGCCGTCCCAGATGTGGTTGGACAGGGCGCAGTACTTCTGCACCTCGTACAGCTTGGCGACCTGGATGATCGGCAGCGGGTTCTCCTGCGCGTCGACGATGCGCGTCTGCAGCGAGGAATAGACCTCCGAGAACTGCAGACTGGCCGGGGCGGCGGACAGCGACTTGAACATGGCGATGCTGAGCGGGCTGACCGGCACGCGGATCTTCAGCCCGTCCATATCGGCGGCGGACTGGATCGGCTTGGCCCCGCTGGTCATCTGGCGGAAGCCGTTGTCCCACATCTTCTCGAAGGCGTGCAGGCCGACCTTGGAAATGGCGCCGCGCACATGCTCGCCCAGCTTGCCGTCCATGGCGGACCAGACCTGCCCGTAATCGGCGAAGGCGAAGCCGACGGCGTTGATGGCGGCCACCGGGACCAGCGTGGCGATGACCAGCGCCGAGGGCGTGAAGAAGGTGATGCCGCCGCTGCGCACCTGCGACAGCATGTCGGTGTCGCCGCCGAGCTGGTTGTTCGGGAAGATCTGGATGTCGACGCGGCCGTTCGTCTCGCGGCGGATGCGCTCCGCCGCCTCGTGCGAGCGGACGTTCAGCGGATGGGTCAGCGGCAGGTTGTTGCCGTATTTGAAATCGAACTCGGCGGCGCGGGCGATGCGCGGCGCGCCGATCAGGGTGGCGGTGCCGGCCCCCGCGGCCAACCCGGCGGCCATTCCGATCGCCGGAGTGGCGGCCAGCCCCTTGAGCATCGTGCGGCGCGAGAGCGGGTTCATGCTTTCCTCCCAGGAAACGTTGATGTAGTTTGATGTTCGACGGTGATTGTTGGTTGGACGGTATGTGCGCGAATGGCCGGTGTCAAACGCGAATGATGATGTGATTTGATGGGATCGGAGGGTTTTGAGCCGTGATGCAGGATGATGCGGACGCCGTCGCCGCGCCCCCCGAACACACCCGCGGACTGCCGCGGATCGCCGACATCGCGCGGCTGTCCGGGGTTTCCACGGCCACCGTGGACCGCGTGCTGAACCATCGCCCCGGCGTGCGCCCGGCGACCGTGCAGCGCGTGATGAAGGCGGCGGCGGAGCTGGACTACATTCCGGAATCGGACCTCGGCGCGGCGCTCGGGCCGAAGCCGGTGCGGCTGGCCTTCCTGCTGCCGGACGGGACGAACCGCTACCTGACGCGGCTCGGCCAGTTGATCCGCCAGTCGGAGGCGGCGCTGGCCCCGCTGGGCATCCGCGCGCAGGTGGAGTTCATCAAGAGCTTCAACCCCGACCTGCTGGCGCGCAGCCTGCTCCAGCACTGGCGCAAGGTCGACGGGGTGGCTTTCATGGCGTTGGAGCATCCGGCGGTGCGCGAGGCGGTGAACGAGCTGGCGGCACGCAACGTGCCGACGGTGACGCTGATCTCCGACGTGCAGAACTGCCGGCGGGCCGCCTATGTCGGGCTGGACAACCGGGCGGCGGGGCGGACGGCGGGCTATCTGTTCGCGCGCTTCCTCGGCGGGCGCGCGGGCAAGGTCGCGATGATCGCCGGCAGCCTCAGCTACCGCGCGCACGAGGACCGCGAGCTGGGCTTCCTGAACGTCCTGAAGGAGATGGCCCCGGCCATCGAGGTGGTGGGGCTGCGCGAGGCCCACGACGACGAGGCCAAGAGCTACCGGCAGACGCGGACGCTGCTCAGCCACCACCCCGACCTCGCCGGGATCTACACCATCGGCGGCGGGGCGGAGGGCGTGGCCCGCGCGCTGAAGGAGGCGCGGCGGGAGCGCGACGTCGTCTTCATCGGCCACGGCTTCACGCCGGAGACGCGGTCGCTGCTGATCGACGGCACGATGGAGGCGGTGATCACCCAGGACCCGCGCAGCGCCCTGATGAGCTGCGCCGCCGTCTTCGCCAATCTGCGCGCCGGCCGGGAGGCGATGCACGACGTGGAGCCGCCGCGCATCGAGGTCATCTTCAGGGAGAACCTGCCCCCCGCGGCGCCGCCGTGACCGGCGCCGGTGTGGGAACGGGCCGCTTGTCGCGCACCATGACGACCAGCAGGACGGCGCAGAGGATCAGCGCCAGCGCGGCGTAGGTGCGCAGCGGCGGTGTCTCGCCCAGCACGACGATGGCGCCGGTCACGCCGATCACCGGCACGATCAGCGAACTGACGGAGGCCTGCGCGACGCTCAGCCGCCGCACGATGGCGAACCACAGCAGATAGCCGCCGACCATCGCCACCAGGATGTGGAAGACCAGCGCCACCGCCACCTGCGGTTCCAGGGCCAGTGTCGGGGCGGGGTCCATCGCCAGCGCGAAGGGCAGCACCACCGGCAGGGAGATGGCGAACTGCCAGCCGGTGATGGCATTCGGCCCCATGGTCCAGGCCGTCCGCTTGATCAGGACATTGCCCAGCGCCCAGCTCAGCGCGCCGGTCAGCATGAAGGCGGGGCCGAGCGGCAGGGCGCCCAGCCGCAGCAGATCGGGGCCGAGCAGAACGGCCAAGCCCGTCAGCCCGCAGGCCAGCCCCATCCATTGGCGCGGCCCCGGACGCTCGCCCAGGATGGGGATGGCCAGCAACGTCGCCCAGGCCGGCATGGTGTAGGCGATGATCGCCGCTCCGGAGGTCGCCATGTTCATCTGCCCGAAGGCGGAGCAGATGTTGAAGCCCGCCATGTTCAGCAGGGCGACGGCGGCCAGCGGCCAGCGCTGCCCGCGCGGCACGGCCAGCGATTCCCCGCGCGACCGCGCGTAGGCGAACAGCACCGCCGCTCCCACGGCGAAGCCCAGGCTGCGCAGCGTCCAGGGCTGGATCTGGGTGAGGATGATCTTGACGGCGGGCCAGTTCAGGCCCCAGCAGACGCTGATGAGACCCACCAGCGACAGATCCAGCGCCCGAGCGCGGCTTATCATGGCATGGGATTCCGGGTGTGGGGTGGTCGGTAGCGATCGCACGTTCAGTTCCCTCTCCCCTCTGGGGAGAGGGTTAGGGTGAGGGGGTTGCGCTTTTGCCGGACGCACCGAAACGCATATCCCCCTCACCGGCCCTGCGGGCCACCCTCTCCCCGGAGGGGAGAGGATTATTCCCGGTCAGAACCTCACCGCGTCGCCACCCTTCAGCGACAGCATGGCGCGGGCCTCGTCCGGCGTGGCGACCTCAAGAGCCAGCCCCTCGATCAGCTTGCGCACCATGGCGACCTGCTCGGCGTTGGAGGTGGCGAGGCGGCCCGGACCGGCCCACAGATTGTCCTCCAGCCCGACGCGCACGTTGCCGCCCAGCGCCAGCGACTGCGTGGCGATGGGCATCTGGTTGCGCCCGGCGCCCAGCACCGACCACACATACTGGTCGCCGAACAGCCGGTCGGCGGTGCGCTTCATGTGCATCACGTCCTCCGGATGCGCGCCGATGCCGCCCAGGATGCCGAACACCGACTGCACGAACAGCGGCGGCGTCACCAGCTTGCGGTCGAGGAAATGGGCCAGCGTGTAGAGGTGCGAGATGTCGTAGCACTCGAACTCGAAGCGCGTCCCGTTGCCGGAACAGGTCTTCAGGATGTGCTCGATGTCCTTGAAGGTGTTCTTGAAGACGAGGTCCCGGCTGTTCTCCAGATAGGTGCGCTCCCAATCGTGCTGGAACTCGGTGAAGCGGTTCAGCATGGGGAACAGGCCGAAATTCATCGAGCCCATGTTGAGCGACGCGACCTCCGGCTGGAACTGCGCGGCGGGGCGCAGCCGGTCCTCCACCGTCATGGCGGCGCTGCCGCCGGTGGTGATGTTCACCACGGCCTTCGTCGCCTGCTTGATGCGCGGCAGGAAGCGCTGGAACAGATCCGGGTCCTGGGTAGGACGGCCGGTTTCCGGGTCGCGGGCGTGGAGATGGACGATGGCCGCCCCGGCCTTCACCGCGGCGATGGCCTCCGCCGCGATCTGGTCCGGCGTCACCGGCAGGTGCGGCGACATGCTGGGCGTGTGGATGGAGCCGGTGACCGCGCAGGTGATGATGACTTTCCGCGCGCTCTTCTTGGGCGTCGTCATGTTGTCCTCCCGTTGTTTCTTTCTCTGCCCGATCCCCTCTCCCGTCCCGGGAGAGGGTGCCCGCGTCAGCGGGCGGGTGAGGGTCAATCCAAGTATCAGTGCCGTCTTCGTGCCGGACCCTCACCCTCCCCATGGCTGCGCCATGGGTCCCCTCCCTTTCCCGGGGCGGGAGAGGGTCTGTTCAGATCACCGCTTCGATCAGGAAGGGACCCTTGCGGGCGAAGGCGGCCGTCAGCAGGCGGTTGAAGCCCTCCGCGTCGGTGGCCTGTCCGCCCTCCACTCCCATGCCGCGGGCGAGCGCGACCCAGTCGAGGTCCGGGCGGCCCAGCTCCGTGCAGTTGCGGGCGTTCGGACCCATGTCGCGGAAGCCGAGGTTGCCCAGCTCCCATTGCAGGATGCCGTAGCGGCGGTTGGCGAAGATGATGGTCACCACGTCGGCCTGTTCGCGCGCCTGGCTCCACAGGGCCTGGAGCGTGTACATGCCGCTGCCGTCCGCCTGGACCGTCACCACCTTGCGGTCGGGGCAGGCGATGGCGGCACCGAGCGCCAGCGGCATGCCGATGCCGATGGCCCCGCCGGTGATGGTCAGCCAGTCGTGCGGGCGCGCTCCGGCGCAGGCCGTGTAGACCATCGGGCTGGAGGAAATGCCCTCGTCCACCACGATGGCGCCTTCCGGCAGCAGGGCCGCCAGGGATTGCCCGACACTGTCGGCGGTCAGTGCGCCGGTCGTCGGTTCGGGCAGGGCGAGCGGCTGCGCCGGAACCGGCGTCGCGGCGGCGCCCACCGCCTCGACCAGCCAGCGCAGGGCGGCCAGGGCGTCGGCGCCCGGCGGGGCGACGGTGTGAATGCGGCAACCCTCCGGCGCCAGACGGCTGGGCTTGTCCGGGTAGCCGAAAAAGCCGACCGGCTCGCCTGAGCCGATCAGGACGACGTGCTTCGCCCCGGCCAGCGCGGCGATGCCGAGGTCGATGGGGTAGGGGAAACGCTCCACCGTCACGCGGCCCGCCCCGCGCTCGATGCGGGTGGCGCCGGTGTGAGCGTAGAGTTTGGCGCCGGTCGCGGCGGCGATCCGGCCGGCCAGGGCGAGCCCCTCCGCCCGCGTGGCGCGGCCGTTCAGCAGGACCACCACCCGCTCCCCGCCGCGCAGGGCGTCGGCGGCGGCGCGCAGGGCGTCGGTGTCCGGGGCGGCGGGGGCGGGCGGCGCCACGATGACCGGCTCCGCCGCCGCCGTGTCGTCCCAGGAGGAGTCCGACGGCAGGATCAGCGTCGACACGCCGCCCGGCGGGGTCAGCGCGGCGCGGATGGCCTCCGCGGTGTCCGCGGCGACGGAAGCCGCGTCCGGCACCGTGCGCACCCACGCCGACATGGGCTTCGCCAAGCCCTCGACGTCGGAGGTCAGCGGCGCGTCGACGCCGCGGTGCCATGTCGCGTGGTCGCCGACGATGTTGACCATCGGCACGCAGGCGCGCCGGGCGTTGTGCAGGTTCGCCAGCCCGTTCGCCAGCCCCGGCCCGAGATGCAGCAGGGTGGCTGCCGGGCGGTCGGTCATGCGGGCGTAGCCGTCCGCCGCGCCCGTCGCCACCCCTTCGAACAGCGTCGGCACGCAGCGCGCGCCGGGCATGCTGTCGAAGGCGGCGAGCGCGTGCAATTCCGACGTGCCGGGATTGGCGAAGCAGGTGTCGACGCCGTTCGCCACCAGCGTCCGGACCAGAATTTCCGCGCCCGGGATTTTCGCACCTGGGATTTTTACGCCGGTCATCGTGCCGCCTCCGTGAGTCCGCCCTCGAAACCGTCTAGGAAGCTGGCGAGATTCACCGCCAGCGCGTCGCAATCGTAACCGCCCTCCTGCACGACCACGGTCGGCAGGCCGGTGCCGGCGATCTTGCGGCCGAGCGTGGCGAAGCCCGGCGTCGTCACCTTGAAGAAGGCCAACGGGTCGCCGACGTAGGTGTCGAAGCCCAGCGACAGGACCAGGGCCTCCGGCCCGAAGGCGGCGATGTGGGTCAGCGCCCCGTCCACCGCGTCGAGGAAGGTGGACTCCTCGGTGCCCATGGGCAGGGGGATGTTCAGGTTGCTGCCCAGCCCGCGGCCCTTGCCGCGCTCGTGCGCGTAGCCGGCGAACCAGGGGTAGAAGTTGTTGGGGTCGCCGTGGATCGACACCACCAGCACGTCGTCGCGCTCGTAGAAGATGGCTTGCGTGCCGTTGCCGTGATGGACGTCCACGTCGAAGACGGCGACGCGCGGCGCGCGGCCCTGCTGGGCCAGCACCGGCAGCATCGCCTGGGCGGCGACGGCGGCGTTGTTGATGTAGCAGAAGCCCCCGGCCATATCGCGGGACGCGTGGTGCCCGGGCGGGCGGCACAGGGCGTAGGCCGCGCGCTCCCGACCGCTCGCCACCATCAGCGCCGCGTGGACCGCCGTGTCGGCGCCGCCGCAGACGGCCTCCCAGGTGCCGGCGCCGATCGGGCAGGCGGTGTCCGCCATGTGCCAGCCGGCCTGACCGACGATGCCGGTGGGGTATTCGGCCATGTCGGTGTTGCGGTGGACGTTGGGGACGATGACCTCCGACGCGTCGGGCAGGGCCGACCAGCGGGCGTGGGCGGTTTCCAGGAAGCGCAGGTAATCGGCGGAATGGACCGCCGCGCGCGGGCCGGCGCCGTAGGACGGCGGCTCCTCCACCGTCACGCCGCGCGCCCGCAGGGAGCCGACGAGCGCCTCCGCCCGTTCCGCCTTCTCCGGCGAGGGCTTCGGCTGGCCGCGCACCAGGAAGGTCGGCGGACGATGGCGCAACTGGGCCTCGGCAAAGACGTAGCGCATGGACAGGCTCCCGGAGTGAATGGATCCCCTCTCCCCTCTGGGGAGAGGGTGGCGCCGCGAGGCGCCGGGTGAGGGTCGTTCGAGGATCAAGGCGCTGATTCTCGGCGGTACCCTCACCCGCCCGCTGGCGCGGGCACCCTCTCCCGGGACGGGAGAGGGGGAAAAGATGGATGTTACCCAGCCGTCGCCAGAACGGCGTCGGCCAGCACCGCGCAGCCGGACGCGGCGTGTTCGGGCTTGATGTTCTCCGCCTCGTTGTGGCTGAGGCCGTTCTCGCAGGGGATGAAGATCATCGCCGTCGGCACCTTGCGCGCGACGTAGACCGCGTCATGGCCCGCCCCGGACACGATGTCGCGATGGCTGAGGCCGCGCCGCTCGACCGAGCGGCGGACGTGGCCGACCAGTTCCGGCGCGAAGGGCGTGGTCGGGAAGGCCCAGAAGTCGGTCAGCTCCAGCGTCAGGCCGCGCTTGTCCGCGATGGCGGCCAGCCGCTCGCGCAGCAGCGCGTCCATGCGGGCCAGCGCGTCGGGGTCGGGGTTGCGCAGGTCGATGGTGAACCAGACGCGGCCGGGAATGACGTTGCGGGAGTCCGGGTGGACCTGGACGCGCCCGATGGTCGAGCAGGCGTCGCCGCCGACCTCCAGCGCGATGGCCTCCACCGCCTCCATCATCACGGCCGCACCCGCCAGCGCGTCGCGGCGCAGGCGCATGGGCGTCGGCCCGGCGTGGGATTCGCGGCCCGTCACCGTCGCCTCGTACCAGCGCTGGCCCTGTGCGCCGGTCACCACGCCGATCTCGACGTCTTCGGCCTCCAGCACCGGACCCTGCTCGATGTGCGCCTCGAAATAGGCGCCCATGGCGTGGCCGGTGACCGGGACCTCGCCCTTGTAGCCGATGCGCGCCAGCTCGTCGCCCAGGCGGACGCCGTCGGTGTCGCGGATGTCCAGCACATGGTCGAGCGTGAAGACGCCCATCGCCACGCCGGAGCCCAGCATCGGCGGGGAGAAGCGCGCGCCCTCCTCGTTGGTCCAGACGATCAGGTCGATGGGGGCGTCCGTCTCGATGCCCTGGTCGTTGAAGCTGCGGATGACCTCCAGCCCGGCCAGCACGCCGTAGATGCCGTCGAAGCGGCCGCCGGTCGGCTGGGTGTCCAGATGGCTGCCCATGCAGACGGCGGGACGGTCGGGGCTGCGGCCCGGACGGCGGGCGAAGATGTTGCCCACCTCATCCACGGTCACGGTGCAGCCGGCCTCCTCGCACCAGCGCACGAAGAGGTCGCGCCCCTCCCGGTCGAGGTCGGTCAGCGCCAGCCGGCACAGGCCGCCCTTCGGCGTCGCGCCGATCGTCGCGAGGTCCATCAGGGTCCGCCACAGGCGGTCGCCGTCGATGCGCAGGTCAGACATGGTCCCTATCCCGATCCCAATTCCGAATTAGTGTTGAGTGTCGGCGCGAACCGCGGACAGCAGCCCGGTCACCGTGGGCAGGCTCAGCCCCGCCCGTTTTGCCAGTTCCAGCGGCGCGTCCAGCACCGCCTCGATCTCCGCCCGCCGGCCCGCCGCCACGTCGGCGCGCAGCGCCGGACGGATGCGGCCCGGATGCTGGGCCATCGTCCACACATCCTCGACCTTGGCCGTCGCCGGGTGGCCGAGCGCCGCCGACAGGGCCAGCACTTCCTCCACCACCGCGGCGAAGGTCGGCTGCAGCGCGCCGTCGTGGGCGATCTCCTGCGCCGTCTTGCCGGTGGTGAGGCCCAGAAGGCCGAAGGCGAAGGGCGGCAGCAGCGCCGTCCACACCTCCGCCCGGATGTCCGGCACGGCCAGCGCGTTGAAGCCGCCCGCCCCGAACAGGGCCGCCAAGTCCTTGACGTTTTCCTGCCCCGCCACCGGGCCAAGGGCGAGCCGCAGCCCGCCCAGATGCCGCAAATAGCCGGGGGTTCGCCGTTCCACCGCCACGCGGGCGACGGCGCCGACGATGCGTTCGGCCGGGATGGCGTCCGACAGCAGCCCCCTGGGATCGACCGCCTTCAGGGGACCCCCAAGGGACCCGTCTGCCGGGTACCACCAGGGAATGCCGCCGACCACCGGCACCAGCCGCGTCTTCGGGCCCAGCAGGGGAAGAAGCAGGTCCAGCACGTCGGTCAGCAGCGGCGAGGGCACCGCCAGCACGACCACGTCCTGCGGGCCGAGGGCCAGCGTGTCGTCGGTCACCTCGGGCCGCACCGTCACCGGACGGCCCGAGGGGCCTTCGACCGTCAGCCCGTCGCGCCGCAGCGTGTCGAGCGTCCGCCGCCGGGCAACCAGCGCGGCCGGCAGCCCGGCGGCGGTCAGCCGCGCGGCGATCAGACCGCCGACCGCTCCGGCCCCGATGACGGCGACCTTCATGCCCGCCCCGTCAGGCGCTGGTGCGCAGGGCGGCCGACCGCCGCGTCACCGGAACCACGTCCTCCGGGATGGTCCAGCCCTTGCCGGGGATGGCGTCCAGTAGGGTGCGGGTGTAGGCGTGCTGCGGGTTGCCGAACACCTCCTTCGCCGGGCCGATCTCGACGATGCGGCCCTTCTGCATGACCGCGATGGTGTCGCAGATCTGGGCGGCGATGCGCAGGTCGTGGGTGATGAACAGCATCGACAGGTTCAGCCGGTGCCGCAGATCCTCCAGCAGGTCGAGCACCTGGGCCTGCACCGACACGTCGAGCGCCGACACCGGTTCGTCGGCGATCAGCAGCTTCGGCTCCAGCGCCAGGGCGCGGGCGATGGAGATGCGCTGCCGCTGCCCGCCGGAGAACTCGTGCGGGAAGCGTTCCGCCGCCGAGGCGTCGAGTCCGACGAGCGTCAGCAGCGCCTTCGCCTTGTCGAGCGCCTTGCGGCGGTCCTCGCCGAAGGCCACCGGCCCCTGGGTGATGATGTCGCCCACGGTGTGGCGCGGGTTCAGCGAGGCGTAGGGGTCCTGGAAGACCATCTGCACGTGCCGCCGATAGGGCCGGAAGGCCGGGCGCGACAGTGACAGCAGATCGACGCCCTCGAACAGGATCCGGCCCGAATCCGGCTTGATCAGCCCGACGATGGAACGGCCGAGCGTGGACTTGCCGGAGCCGGATTCGCCGACCAGCCCGACCGTCTCGCCCTGGTGGATGGTCAGCGAGAGGTCGTCGCCCGCCACCACCTTGCGCCCCGGCGTGAAGAAGCCGCCGCCGAGGTGGAAGGTCTTGCACACCTTCTCCGCCGTCAGCACCGGCTGGCGCGCGTGGGTGAAGTCCTCGCGGTGCTCGATCAGGTGCGGGACGGCGGCGATGAGCTGGCGGGTGTAGGGGTGCCGCGGGTGGTTCAGCACCTCCTCGGCGGTGCCGATCTCGACGATCTGGCCGCGCTGCATCACCGCCACGCGGTGGGCGATCTCCGCCACCACGCCGAAGTCGTGGGTGATGAACATCACGCCCATGCGGCGCTTGGCCTGGATGTCTTGGATCAGCTCCAGGATCTGCTTCTGGGTGGTGACGTCGAGCGCGGTCGTCGGCTCGTCGGCGATCAGGATGTCCGGCTCGACCGCCAGCGCCATGGCGATCATCACGCGCTGGCGCTGGCCGCCCGACAGGCGGAACGGGTAGCTGCGGCGCAGATGGTCCGGCTCCGGCAGGCCGACCGAGGCGAGAAGCTCCACCACGCGGGCCCGGCGGGCGGCGCGGTCCAGCGTGGTGTGGTAGCGCAGAACCTCGTCGATCTGGTCGCCGACCCGCATCAGCGGGTTCAGCGCCGTCATCGGCTCCTGGAAGATCATGGCGATGCGGCCGCCGCGAAGCGCGCGCTGGTCGCGCTCCGGCAGGCTGAACACGTCGGTGCCCTGGTGGCGGATTTCGCCGGAGGAGACTTTCACCGCCTTGGGCAGCAGGCCCAGCACGGCGTGCGCGGTCATCGACTTGCCCGACCCGGACTCGCCGACCACGCAGAGGATTTCCCCGGGCTCCAGCGTGAAGGTCAGGTCCTGGACCGCGTGCGGGCGGTCGGCGCCGCGCGGCAGGTCGATGGTCAGGTTGCGGACGTCGAGGAGAGGCGTCTCGGTCATCAGGAACGGCCCTTTCGCGCCAGCTTGGGATTCAGCGCGTCGTTCAGCCCCTCACCCACGAGGTTGAGGGCAAGCACGGTCAGAAGGATCGCGATGCCGGGGAAGAAGCTCATCCACCAGGCCTGACGGATCACGGTGCGGGCCGCACCCACCATGTAGCCCCAGCTCATCAGGTTCGGATCGCCGAGCCCGAGGAAGGAGAGGGAGCTTTCCAGCAGGATGGCCGTCGCCACCATCAGCGAGGCCGACACGATGATCGGGGACAGGCTGTTGGGCAGGATCTGGCGCCAGATGATCGTCATGTTCGACTGGCCGGTGGTCACCGCGGCGTGCACGAACTCGCGGCTCCGCAGGCTCATGAACTCGCCTCGCGCCAGCCGCGCCAGCGGCGGCCAGGAGACGATGGCGATGGCCAGCACGATGGAGGTCAGCGAGGGCGTGAAGATCGCCACCAGCACCACGGCCAGCACGAAGTTCGGGATGGTCTGGAACAGCTCGGTGAAGCGCATTACCAGATCATCGACGCGCCCGCCGTAGAAGCCGGAGACGGCCCCCAGGAACACGCCGATCAGCACGGCGACGGCGGTCGAGGTCAGCCCGATCAGCAGCGACACCCGCGCCCCGTGGGCGATGCCCGCCGCGATGTCGCGGCCCAGCGTGTCGGAGCCGAGCAGCGCGTCCTCCGACAGCGGCGGCTGGAAGGGCATCGCGGTCATGTCCCACGGGCTGGCCGGGTACAGCACGTCGGCGAAGGCGGCCATCAGGATGACCAGGGTGAGGAAGGCCAGCCCGATCACCGCGCCCTTGTTGCGGGCGAAGGCGCTCCAGAAGCCGGACCCCTTGCGGGCGGGGGTGATGGCCGCGGCGGTCATGGCGCCACCTCGATGCGCGGATCGACGAGGGAATAGATCAGGTCGGTCAGCAGGTTGAACACCACCACCACCACCGAGGTCAGAAGGAAGATGCCGAGCAGGACCTGATAGTCGCGCTGCAACACGGCCTCGAAGGCGAGGCGCCCGATGCCGGGGAGCGCGAAGACGGTCTCGATCAGGATGGAGCCGCCGATCAGGTGGCCCGCCTGGAACCCCGCCACGGTGATGACGGGCAGGATGGCGTTGCGCAGGATGTGCACCGACACGATGCGCCATTCCGGCAGGCCCTTGGCCCGCGCCGTCTTGACGAAGTCCATGTCGCGCACCTCCAGGATCGAGGCGCGGGTCAGCCGGGTGTAGACGGCCATGTAGAAGAGGCCGAGCGTGGTCACCGGCAGCACGAGGTGCTTCGCCCGGTCGAGGAAGGCGTCCCAGCCGGTGTAGCCGGCGCCGATGCTCTCCGTGCCGAAGGCGGGCAGCCAGCCGAGATTGACCGAGAAGAGAAGGATCAGCATCAGGCCGATCCAGAAGATCGGCGTCGCGTAGGCGGTCAGGCCGACCACGGTGATGGCGGTGTCCGACCAGGTTCCGGCGCGCATCGCCGCCAGCGTGCCGAGCGCCACGCCGCCCAGCAGGGCCAGCACGAAGGCGGTCAGCGTCAGCGACAGGGTGACGGGCAGGCGGTCCATCAGCAGGTCGAAGACGGGACGCTGCTGGCGGTAGGAATAGCCGAGGTCGGCCTGCACCACCTTGGACATGTAGGTGCCGAGCTGCTCGTACAGGGGGCGGTCGAGGCCGAACTGCTGGCGGAGCTGTTCGACGAACTTGGCATCGGCGGCCCCGGCCTCGCCCGCCATCACCGCGGCGGGGTCGCCGGGCGCTGCGTGGACCAGGAAGAAGTTGAACACGGCGATCGCCAGAATGACGAAGACCGCCTTCACCAGCCTCTGTGAGATGAATAGGGCGATGCGGGGCATGTTGTCACTCCCGGGTGCGTGTTGCCCCCTCCCTAACCCTCCCCCGCGTCGCAGGGGAGGGGACCATCCTCCCTCCCCTGCGGAGCGGGGGAGGGCCGGGGTGGGGGCAACCGCTCCCTTTTCTTACTTCTTGACCATGTAGACGCTGTCGTAGCTCTCGTTCACGCCGATGGCGGTCGTGACGGCGTTCTTGAAACGCTTGTCCACGAAGGTCGGGAACTCCATCTCCAGCAGCCAGGCGACGGGCACGTCCTCGACCAGGATCTTCTGGGCGGTGGAGTAGAGCTGCTGGCGCTCATCGTCCTTGTTGGTCTGGGCGGCCTGGGCGAACAGCTTGTCCACCTCGGGGTTGGCATAGCCCATGGTGTTGGAGAACATCACGCCCTTGCGGATGTTTTCCGACACGTAGGTGCGCGACACGCCGAGCGCCGGGTCGCCGTACTGGTAGACGAAGTTGAAGGTCAGGTCGTAGTCCCAGTTGGACACCCGGTTGACCCAGCCGGCGGCGTCGGTGGTCTCCAGCGTCACGTCGACGCCGACGCGCTTCATCGCCTGCTTCACATACTCGCCAAGGCGGGTCCAGGTCTCGCCGTAGGGCATGACGAGCAGGCGGACCTTGGCGCGCGTGCCGTCGGAGCCCTTCTTGAAGCCGGCCTCCTCAAGCAGCGCCTCGGCCTTCTTCGGGTCGAAGTCGTACTTCCGGACGTTGGCCTCGTGGAAGCGGGTGACCGAGTTCACCGGGCCGGTCGCCGGACGGCCGAGGCCGAACCAGATCTTGTCGCGGATGAACTTGCGATCGATGGCGTGCATCATCGCCTGCCGGAAGCGCTTGTCGTCCAGCGGCTTGTTGCGCGTGTTGATCTCGATCCAGGACAGCGGCGCGAAGAACTCGTAGCCCTTGGTCGTCATCTCGACGTTGGGCAGGCCCTTCAGGCGCGGGACGTCGAAGGTCTCGATGTCGTTGAACTGGGTCTGCTGGACGGTGCCCTGCTCCACGGCGACGGCGCGCGAGGCGGCATCGGGGATCACGCGGAAATAGATGTCGTCCAGGTAGGGCTTGCCGGCCTTCCAATACTCGTCGTTGCGGACGAGATGGATGTAGGAGCCCTTGTTCCACTCCTTGAACTTGAAGGGGCCGGTACCGATCGGGGTGGCGTTGGCCGGGTTGGCCTTGAAGTCGGTGCCTTCATAGATGTGCTTCGGCATCATCGGGGCCGACGACACCTCGAAGGCCTGAAGGAACGGGCCGAACGGCTCCTTCAGCGTGAACTGGACGGTGTAGTCGTCCAGCGCCTCGATCTTCTCGCACTTGGAGAAGGTGGCGCGGGCGCGCGGGTGGGTCTCCATCAGGAACTTGGAGGTGGAGAACACCACGTCGTGGGCGGTGAAGGGCTTGCCGTCGTGCCACTTGGCGTTCTTCACCAGCTTGAAGGTGTAGACCTTGCCGTCGGGCGAGACCTCCCAGCTCTCCGCCAGTTCCGGCTGCGGCTTCAGCTCGAAGCCGAAGGTCAGCAGGCCCTGGTAGATCTTGCCGGCGACCGTCTGCGTCGGACCCTGCTGGTTGAGGCCCAGCACCAGGATCGGCGGTTCCGGCTGGACGATGATGTTCATCGTGCCGCCGCGCTCCTGCGCCGCGGCCACGCCGGGCACGGTCAGCGCCAGCGGCGACGCCAGGGCGGCGGCCAGCGCCGCGGCGGTCAGGGTTTGACGAAAGTGACGCAAACGATTGCTCATGTCTGAAGCCCCCTTATTGTTGATTCTCGTCACGCGACCGTTATGGATCGATGGTTTCGAGGCCGCACCAGTCGGCCATGAACAGGGCGAGCACGGCGGTCACCTTCGCCACGCTGTCGAGCGAGACGGACTCGTCGATGCCGTGGATGCGCTCCGCCTCCGGACCGTAGCAGGTGGCCGGCGTGTCGCCGTAGAGCAGGAAGTTGCGGACGTCGGTGGTGCAGGTCTGGGCCAGCTTCGGCGCCGGGGTCCCGAAGATCGACCGGTGGGCGGCGTCCAGCGCCTCCAGCATCGGGTGATCGGGGTCCAGCGTGCAGCCCTCGGCCTGGAAGCCGCGGAAGATGACGCGGGCATCGATCCCCTTGAGGTCGGAGTCGCTGCGGCAGGCCTCGGCCACCGCGCGTTCGATCTCGGCGCTGACATCGGCGGCGGCGCGGCCCGGCGGGAAGCCGAAGCGCAGCTCCATCCGGCAGCGGGTGGGGACGGAGGACGCCCATTCGCCGCCGTCGATGTGCCCGACGTTCAGGTTGTAGGGGTGGTGATGGTGCGTGTAGGCGGGATGCCGCCCATCCGGGTGGTTCCAGGCCGACTCCAGCGCCTTCAGATGCTTCAGCACGCGGAAGGCCGCCTCAATGGCGTTCAGCCCGGCGCCGGTGTCCAGCACATGGGCGGGGCGGCCCGTCACCTCCAGCTCGCAGCGGATCACGCCGACCTGGGCGATCTGGAGCGTGTGGTTGAAGGGCTCCGGGATCACCGCTGCGTCGGCCTTGTAGCCGCGGGCGACGCAGGCGAGCGCGCCGTTGCCGGTGCATTCCTCCTCGACCACCGACTGGAGATAGACCGGGGCGGCGGGCTGGACGCCCAGGCTTTGCAGCGCCTTGAAGGCCATGACGTAGGCGGCGATGCCCGCCTTCATGTCGCCGGCTCCGCGCCCGTAGAGGCGCCCGTCGCGGACCACCGGCTCGAAGGGTGGGGCGGACCACAGCTCTTCCGGTCCGGTCGGCACCACGTCGATGTGGCCATTCAAAATCAGTGATTTGCCGGTCGCCCGCCGGGGCTTGTGGACGCCGACGACGTTCTCGCGGCCTTCATAGGAGATCAGCGAGGGGGACCAGCCGGGCTGGGCCTTCAGCGCTTCCTCGTCGATGGCGAAGCGGTCCACCTCCAGGCCCATGTCCCGGAAGATCCGTTCCATCAGATCCTGCGCCGGGCCTTCCTGCCCCAGCAGGCTGGGGCTCCGGACCAGATCGGACAGCAGGCGCACTCCATCCTCGCGCAGCTTCGCCACCGCGCCCAGGATCGCATCCCGGTCCACGGCTGCAATGCTCCGCTCACCCTCGTGGGATGCGGGCATGACGACTCCGTTCTTACCACTCCGCCGCGCAGTCGTCCCGATGTGTCGGCAAATCTCCGGAAAGAACCTGTGGAGATTTCGACTTTCGGACTATGACCCTGGTTTTGCCCGGTTGGGCGCTGCCGGGGATCGACCGCTGACGACCGGCGTATTACAATTCAGCTTCTCATCGTCCGCCAAATCGATAATCCTCATTGCCGACATAAGCAGGATTTATGGCGATGGGTTTTCCCCCGATGACGGCGCGCGATCTGGAGCGGCTCGGCCACCAACTGGACTGGAACCTGCTGCGCACCTTCATGGTGATCGTGCAGGAGCAGGGGCTGACCCGCGCGGCGCAGCGCCTCGGGCTGACCCAGCCGGCGGTGTCCCAGGCCCTGAAGCGGCTGGAGGACCAGATGGGCCGCAGCCTGATCGAGCGCGGGCAGGGCCGCTTCCGCGTGACCGAGGCGGGCGAGATCATCTACGCCGAGGTGCTGGAGATCTACGGCAACATCTCGCGCTTCGCCGTTCTGATGCGCGACATCCGCGAGGAGATTTCCGGCCACATCCGAATCCTGCTGGCCAGCCGGATCCAGTCGCTGCTGTTCGACGCCCTGCTGGAGCGCTTCCACGCCACCCATCCCCAGGTGACCTTCCGGCTGGACGTGATGGCGAGCGCCGACGTCCACATGGCGATCCAGCAGAAGACCGGCTCGCTCGGCCTCTGCCTGATGCGGGAGCCGCCTCCGCTGGTCGAGCACGCGCTGTTCGCTCGCCAGATTTACCGCCTGTATTGCGGGCCGCGGCACCATCTGTTCGGCCGCACCGGCCTGACGCTGAGCGACCTGCGCAGCGAGGGGTTCGTCTCCTTCACCTCCGACCAGATCGGCGGGGTCCTGTCGCCGCTGGCCGTCTTCCGCGCGCAAGAGGGGATCGAGAGCCGGATCGTCGGCGCCTCGGTCAATCTGGACGAGGTGCGGCGCATGATTTCGGTGGGGCTGGGAATCGGGCCGCTGCCCCGCCATGTGGCGGAGCGTGACGTGCGCGACGGCTTGCTCTGGCCCCTGCCGCCGGAGGAGGGGGTGGCACCGGTGGACATCCATCTGCTGTGGAATCCCGCCTCCAAGATGAACCGGGCGGAGCGCGCCTTCATCGAGCATTGCCGGGCCGCCATCGCCGGCATCCCGCTCGACCTGCGTTTCGATCCGGTGGCGGTGAGCGAGTGGATCGACCGCCAGTTCGGCGACGACTGACCCTTCCGCGTTTTTGATGTCCCCAGGGGCTTGCGCCATCATCCAGCGGATGACGCGGTGCCTGCACGCTCGCAAGCGGCTGCAAGCAAAAATTCCCATTGTCTTCCCAGATCGTTGATAAGGGGAAGATTCCTTTTTGAAAAACAGAGACTTCCTGGAGTCTTCGCAAAAAGATGCCGGGAATCTCACAAAAATGCCCCGCCAGGAACATTCCTCGAATTGGTAGTACACGCATATGCCAAAGGGCGAAGTCGCCAAAAAACTCATACCTGAAGATAACACCTCAAGAGAGCATTGACATATGGCTAACCTGTACGGACCGAAGACGCTGACGGCCCCCGCTGGTGCGATCGTCATAGCACCGGGCGCCAACATCCAGTCCATCGTCAATGGCGCTCCCGCTGGCGCGACCTTCTGGTTGCAGCCGGGCGAGTACCGTCTCCAGTCGATCACGCCCAAGGACAACCAAACCTTCATCGGGGCCGAGGGCGCCGTGCTGAACGGGTCGAAGCTGCTGACCGGCTTCTCCCAGGACAGCGCCGGGCGCTGGGTGATCGGCGGGCAGACCCAGCAGGGCGAGCGCCGTGCGACGGACGAGGCGACGCCCGGCGCCATGCGCGCCGGCTATCCGGAGACCGTCTATGTCGACGACAAGCCGCTGACGCCCGTGGACGCTCTGTCGAAGCTGAAGGCGGGAACCTTCTACTTCGACTACAACGCCGACAAGATCTACCTCGGCGACAATCCGGCGGGGCATAAGGTGGAGGCTGGGACCACCGCCCGCGCCTTCGGCGGCACCGCGGACGGCGTGACGGTGAAGAACCTCGTCATCGAGAAATACACCCCGCCGGCGCAGGAAGGCGCCATCCAGGGCGACGTCAACTGGACCATCCAGGACAACGAGCTGCGGCTGAACTACGCGGTCGGCGCCACGGCGCAGGACGGCAGCAAGTTCATCGGCAACTACGTCCACGACAACGGCGAGATGGGGCTCGGCGGTGCCGGCGCCAAGATCCTGGTCGAAGGCAACGAGATCGCGCGCAACGGCGCCTGGTCGGGCATTGACGTGTTCTGGGAGGGCGGCGGCACCAAGTTCGCCTACACCACCGATCTGGTGGTCCGCGGCAACTATTCCCACGACAACACCGGCTTCGGCCTGTGGACCGACATCGACAATGTCGGGACGCTGTACGAGAACAACGTCCTCGTGAACAACAGCGGCGGCGGCATCACCCACGAGATCAGCTACGACGCGATCATCCGCAACAACGTGATGGTCGGCAACGGTGCCAAGCCGCAGGCCGAGGGCTGGCTGTGGGGCGGGTCGATCCAGATCCAGAACTCGCAGAACGTCGAGGCCTACGGCAACAAGATCGACATTACCGGGGTCAAGGGCGCCAACAGCATCGTGATGATCCAGCAGGATCGCGGCGCTGGGGAATTCGGGACCTGGACCACGACCAACAACAAGATCCACGACAACATCATCGTCTCGAAGGATGGCAACGGCCAGTCGGGCGGCGTCGCCGATCACAACGAAGCCGGCATGCTGAACGGCGGCAACGTGTGGGACAACAACACCTACTACATGCCGGACGGCGACCGCTGGCGCTGGGGCGATTTCCCGGACGGCGACAGCTGGTCCGCCTACATGAACGCGACCACCCAGGACGAGCATTCGACCCTGTCCCAGGCCTATCCCGCCACGGCCGGCTGGACGACCGCCACCCCCACCGCCCCGCCGGCCCCGACGCCCACGGACACCACGCCCACGGACACCACGCCCCCCACGGTCAAGGTGAGCATCGCCGACAGCAACGTGACCAAGGGTGAGGCGCCGCTCGTCACCTTCGCCTTCAGCGAGGCGGTGAAGGGCTTCGCGCTGGCCGACACCACGGTGAAGGGCGGCACGCTGAGCGGCTTCAAGACGGTGGACGCCTCCACCTACACCGCCGTCTTCACGCCCTCGACCAACACGAAGATCACCGATGCCAACGTGGCGGTGAAGGTGGGCAGCTACACCGATCTTGCCGGCAACGCGGGCAAGGCGGGCACCTCCGTCGGCTTCGCCGTGGACACGACGACGACCACGCCGACCGTCCCGACCACGCCGACGGCCAGCGTCACGACGATCAAGGTCAACGCCTCCGGCGCCGCCGCGGGCGGGGTGAACGCGCATTTCAAGGTGCTGGTGGACGGCAAGGCCATCGGCGACGCCACGGTCGGCACGGCGGCGAAGGACTACAGCTTCACCACCACCCTGACCGCCGGGCAGCCGCACAAGGTGCAGATCCAGTACGACAACGACGGCTTCGTGAACGGGCAGGACCGCAACCTGTTCGTCAACAAGGTCACCATCAACGGCACCGCCCACAACCCGACCGACAGCATCGTCAGCTACGACAAGGGCGCGCTCGACGGCAAGGACGTGGTCAAGGGCCAGTCGTCGATGTGGTGGGGCGGCACGCTGGTGGTCGATGCCCCGGCCAAGGAGTTCCCCGCGGGCGGCTCGCTGCCGCAGAGCGGTCCCAGCACGACGACGATCACCGTCAACGCCTCCGGCGCTGCGGCCGGCGGGGTGAACGCCCACTTCAACCTGCTGGTCGACGGCCAGAAGGTCGGGGAGGGCGTGGCCGGCACCTCGGCCAAGGATTACAGCTTCACCACCAGCCTGAGCGCCGACCAAGCGCACAAGGTGCAGATCCAGTATGACAACGACGCCGTGGTGAACGGGCAGGATCGCTCGCTGATCGTCAACAAGGTCACGATCAACGGCAAGTCCGTTCTGCCCACCGACGGCGTCGTCACCTACGACAAGGGCGCGCTGGACGGCAAGGACGTGGTCAAGGGCCAGTCCGGCCTGTGGTGGAACGGCACGCTGGTGGTCGACGCCGACAAGAGCTTCTTCCCCTCGGCCACCCCGGTCGGCGAGGCGACCGCGCTGGCGCTCGACGCCGGGACGGACAGCGTATGGAGCCACGTCGCCGCCCAGCAAGCGGCGGCCGCTCCGGCTGCCGTGGCCGACGCGGTGGCGGCGGCGAACAGCCTGTATGCGGCCATGC
Source organism: Azospirillum himalayense (assembly GCF_042657465.1). NCBI lineage: Bacteria > Pseudomonadati > Pseudomonadota > Alphaproteobacteria > Rhodospirillales > Azospirillaceae > Azospirillum > Azospirillum himalayense. Next base: position 29,286 of record NZ_JBHSLC010000001.1, read on the forward strand.
CGGTCGACGCCGGCTATGACCCGCTGTTCGACCACATCGACCCGTCGCTGCTGAGCCACGCGGCCTAACGCGACCGGAACGGCGAGGGGCGGTCCAACCGACACTGGACCGCCCCTCGTCGGTTGCCGAAACAGCAAGACTTTTGAGCGCCGTCCACAGGCCACGGTCCGGTGGTGAGTCTGTCAAGGTCGGCACGGAGCCGGTCACGGTGAGCGGCGTCGAGCAGCGGTCTGGCGTCCCTTGCGGCGGCAGGCGGATGTCCCGCATCCGCCGAGAGCCGGAGTTGAAACGGCGCAGGTCTCCCAACCTGGGATCGGCCGCGCCTCATTGGGGTCATTCACCCGCCGTTGGTGGTACACATCGCCCCGATGAGTCTCTGACGGGTAAGCGCTTCACTATCATTCAATCTAGCTACGTGTCCTAGAAAGGTCGCTTTGATATCATCTGCTCGATAGACGGATTTTCCCTGTTCGACTGCGTGTCGTTTGCCCGGTGCGGCTGGCGCAACCGCATCAGGACGGCGCGGGGTGCGCAATGGCCGACAACCCCGACCGAGACCAAGGGACGCTGTCAACGGGCCATCCAGGAAACACGGATCGCCGGGTCCCGGGCGGGCGAGCGGTGGATGGCGATCAGCCGTGCTCCTCATTTCGTCGCGCTCGCTCCCCGACCCATGGCGTTCTACGGCGAGTTCGAGCGCGAGGTGATGCTGATGAGCGACATGAAGATTGGCTTCAACCACCCCAAGTTAGCCGGCAACGAACTGGAATACATCCGCCAGTCCCTGGAGCAGGCGCACCTTTCCGGAGACGGAGCGTTCACCAAACGCTGCCATGCGTGGCTGGAACGGCGGCTTGGGGCACCGCAGGCCTTGCTGACCCATTCCTGCACGGCAGCGCTGGAGATGGCCGCCCTTCTGACCAACGTCGGTCCGGGGGATGAGGTCATCATGCCCTCCTACACCTTCGTGTCCACCGCGAACGCCTTTGTGCTGCGCGGAGCGGTGCCTGTCTTCGTGGACATTCGGCCGGACACGCTGAACATCGACGAGCGCCTGATCGAGGCGGCGATCACGCCCCGCACCCGCGCCATCTGCGTGGTGCATTACGCCGGCGTCTCCTGCGAAATGGACGCGATCTGCGCCATCGCCGCCCGGCATGGTCTGGCGGTGATCGAGGATGCCGCGCAGGCGCTGATGTCCACGTACCGCGGCCGTCCGCTCGGCACCTTCGGCGCCTTGTCGGCCTTCTCCTTCCACGAAACCAAGAACCTGATCTCCGGCGAGGGAGGCGCCCTGGTCGTCAACGATCCGGATTTGATCACCCGCGCCGAAATCATCCGCGAGAAGGGCACAAACCGCGCGCGCTTCTTCCGTGGCGAGGTCAACAAGTACACCTGGGTGGACGTCGGTTCGTCCTATCTTCCCTCCGACATGCTGGCGGCGTTTCTTCTCGCTCAATTCGAGAATGCCGAGCGGCTGGACGAGGAGCGCCATGCCTTGTGGAACGCCTACCATGAGGCTCTGGCACCGCTGGAGGAACGCGGCCTGTTGCGCCGTCCACTGATCCCGGCCGAGTGTCGGCACAATGCACATCTGTATTACGTCCTGGCGCGCACAGCCCGTGAGCGCAATGCGTTGATCGCCCACCTCCGAACGAACAGCATTCAGGCGCCGTTTCATTACGTGCCGCTGCATACCGCACCGGCAGGAAGGCGTTTTTCCCGCGCCGCAGGGGAATTGCCCGTTACGACCGATCTCTCCGCAAGGCTGCTGCGTCTTCCGATGTGGTACGGGTTGGGTGCTGGAGCCGGGCAAGTGGTCGAAGCCGTGCAGGCCTTTTTCCGCACGGCCTACTCGAGGGCGGCGGCAACGACAGGCTATGCTGCCTCAAGGGCGGCGGCGCTTAATTTGGCTTGGGCGCGAAGCACATCCGACGAGGTTCATACCAACGCCACCTGACGGCGCCACCGGCATGACCCTCCCGATCAATGCGAACGCATCGATCGAGAGGAGGCCACAGTTGGAAAATGATGGAAGCGACCATTTTCCACCCGCATCAATCGTCCCGGCATCGGCCTTTTCCCACGCTTGCTCTCATGCCGGCGCCGGCGTGTAGAGGTCGGGGGTGATGCGGCAGCTCGCGAAATCCTGGGCGCGCGCGTGGGCGGCACGACTCATGGCGCGCAGGCGCGGGCGGTCCTGGTCCAGGGTCACGATGGCGTCGGCCAGCCCGTCGATCACCTCCGCCGCCGCGCGCCCGCGGCAGGGAATCGCGAAGCCGCAGGAGGGATCGATCATGATTCCCGAGCCGCCGAGATCGAGGCAGATCACCGGCTGCGCGTTGGCCAGCGCCTCCATGATGACGTTGGCGGCGGAGTCGTGCAGGCTGGGGAACAGAAGCGCGTCGGAGCTTCGCAGCACCTCCATGTAGTCGGGCTGCGACAGCCATTCGATGAAATCGACATGTTCGGCGATGCCCAGCCGGTCGGCGAGAGTCTTCCACTCCTCCGACTGCGGACCGCTGCCGATCATCTGAAGGCGTGCCCGCGCCCCCTTTTCCAGTGCCCTGGCCAGCGCCGCCAGCGCGTAGTGGCCACCCTTCCAGTAGAGGAAGCGGCCCGAGAAGCGCAGCTTCAGCGGCGCTCCGGCATCGCCGCCGGTTTGGGCCTTCATCGGCACGATGCGGTCGGGCGGGAGGGAGCAGCCGAAATGTTGGCGCGCCTTGTGGCGGTCCCCGGCGGGCAGGACGTGGCGGCTCTCATGGGTCTTCACATAGATCAGGTTGTAGCGCCGGTAGGTCAGGCGGAGGAAGGGGTCGATGCGCGTCATGGCGATGGCGGCGTCGCGGACCAGCTCCGTCGCGATGGCCTTCCAGCCCAGCGGGCGGATCAGCGGCCAGGGTGCCCGCTCCCCGCCGCCGACCGGGCCGATCACCGACAGGGGCGCCAGCCCGCCGCAGAATGCGGGGAAGCGGATTCCGCCGATGGTCACGTTGTGGATGATGTCGAAGGGCCGCCGGCGCACCAGCTCCTTCACCACCGCCCGGCAGCGCCATTGCCACGCGATGTAGGACAGCTGGAACCGCGTCTTGCTGTCGTGGTGCGCCATGGTGTCGGGGCGCTCGATGAACACGAAGTCGTCCGGTTCAAAGGCGGTTTCGCCGCGTTCGATCTTGTCCAGGATCTTCGGGCGCAGGCGCCCCTGCGTCACCACCGTCACGCGGCAGCCCGAGCGCTTCAGCCCCTCGCCCCAGTTCCAGCCGTTGGCGGATTCCGACCCGCTGTCCGGCTCGCAGGCGAAGGCCACCAGAAGAACCGACTTTCCGGAATTGGCGGATTCGCCGGTGAACGGCACGCTCATCGTTCATCCTCCCTCAATCAATGCGGCAGCGGGCAATGCGGCAGCGGGCAATGCGGCAGCGGGCAATGCGGCAGCGGGGACCGGTTTTCGAGTTCGTTGCGGTAGATCAGGCCGGCGGCGATGCCGACGCCGAACAGGACCCAGAACCAGATGCCCAGCATCGGCCCCTCCAGCGTCACGTCGAAGGAGGCGTTGATGACGATGGACAGCCAGTAGCAGAAGAGGAAGACGAACAGACGCGCCCAGGCGCGGTCGCCGTTGCGGCGGGCCAGCAGGAAGGCGCGCATCATGAAGATCGACCAGCTTCCCAGCAGCGCCGCCCACAGGACGAAGCCGGGCACCCCGGCGCGGGCGAGGATGGTCATGTGGGCGTTGTGCGGGCTGCGCAGCACCTGCCCGTCCTCGGCGTCGACCACCTGGAACCCGTCGTCGTCGGCCAGATTGATGCCGAAGCCCTTGCCGTCCCAGAAATGGTCGCCCTGCACGGTGTAGCCGATGATCTTGTCCCACCACATGATGCGCCATTGCTTGGTGCCGTCGAGCGTGGCGGTGTCGGTGGTCCCCAGGATGCTCATCACGTTGGTGACGAGCTGGTCGACCGACAGCTTCCGCGAGGACACCTCGATCTCCAGGTTCAGCACCAGCGCCACGATGACGGTGACCGCGGCGATGCCCAGCAGCGGGGCGAGCTGCCGGCTGCGCGGCACCAGGGCCAGCGCGATGGCCAGCGGCACGACGATGGCGAGCATCCCGCCGCGGCTGTGTGCGGCGACCAGCGCCATGCCGAACACCAGCATCGCCAGTTGCAGCGCGTTCAGGCGGCGGAAGCCCAGCAGCACGAACAGGGCGACGCCCGCGAAATGCACGCCGACCTCGCCGGGGCGCAGGCTGACGAAGGGGACTCCGTAGCGCGGCCAGGTGGGGATCTGCGCGTTCAGAAGCTGGAACAGCGGGTAGACGACCGGCATGACCGTGACGAAGAACACCGCGAAGCCGCCATAAGCCAGCACGAGGCGGCGCAGCCGTTCCGGCTCGTCGTAGAGCAGGGCGATGACGACGAAGGCGAGCAGGCCGTACATCACGATCACGCTGTCGCGCAGCGCGTCGAAGCTGTAGGTGCCGAAATAGGGCAGCGTGCGCGCCAGCACCCAGACGATCAGGATCGCCAGAAGCGTTCCCGGCAGGCTGGAGACCGTGGCGAAGACCCCGCCGGTGCGCAGCATGACCAGCAGGCCGGAGAGCAGCAGCACCTCCCCGATGAACAGCGGCGGCGCCCCGATGTAGGCGAAGCCGCGCCCGGCCAGGGAATAACCCAGCAGGACGACCATGAGGAAGGTCAGGTAATGGTCCGCCGCCCGGGTCCGGCTGCGCTTCGGCGAGGCGAGGACGGCGCTCATGACGGGCGTCCGTAGGCGGCGGCGCGCAGCCGCCCGGCGATCCGTCCCCAATCGCCGATCGCCACCACCATGCGGTGGGCGTTGGCCGCCATGCTCTGCCAGGCGCCGGGGGCGGTGCGCTCGGCCCGCGCCAGCGCGTCGGCCACCGCCTCCGCCGTCAGGGCGGACACGCCGAAGCCGGCGCCGTGGCTTTCCACGTAGGGAACGAGGCCGGTCTCCCGCGTCACGATCAGCGGCAGGCCGGACAGGGCGGCCTCCAGGCAGCCGGTCGGCATGACGTCGTAGCGCGAGGTCAGGGCGAAATAGTGCCAGCCTGCCATCATCGCCGCCTTCTCCGCCCCGAAGACCGGGCCGTGGATGCGGATGTCGGTGCCGAGGCCGTGGGCCTGCGCACGCCGTTCCAGCTCGGTGCGGGCGGGGCCGGACCCCGCCAGTTCCAGCGCCCCGCGTCCGCCGGCGCGGCGGTAGGCGGCGAAGCCGTCGATCAGCAGGTCCACGCCCTTGTGGTCGATCTCGTAGCGCGCGCAATAGCCGAAGGTCAGCCGGTCGCCGTCCGGTGCCGCGCGCGGAACGGCGGCGGGAAGGCCGCCGCGCCGCGCCGACCAGGCGGTGTTGGGCAGCAGGCGGACGGCGGCGGCAGGGGCCACCCGGCGGACGATGGCGGCCTCCTCCTCGGTGATGGCGTGGACGAAGCGGGCGCGGGCGAAGGCCGGGCCGTCGAAGACGCGCAGCCACGCGGCGGGCAGGCGGCGGCGCACGCGGCCCGTGATGTCGTAGACGTGGGAGCATTGGCCGTGCAGCGTCACGCCATAGGCGACGCCGCGCCGGCGCAGCCCGCGGGCGAGCGCCGCGAACAGCGGCTTCACCGCGCCATGGATGTGAACCACCGTGTCCGGTCCGGCGCCGTCGAGCAGGCGGTCCAGCGTCGCCTCCGCGATGGTCAGCGACCGTCCGGACAGCCGCGGCCCGCCGAGGGGAAAGCGCTGCGCCGGGCAGTCCGCCGGGATGCCGGTCAGAGCGTCCGGATCGTCGGAGAACAGGCACAGCCGCGCGTCGTCGCCCATCGCGCGCTGCTCGGCGATCAGGCTGCGCACCACATTGTGCAGCCCGTTCGCCGAGGAGGGGTGGGCTATGGCCGGCTGGATCACGACGTGCCGGAGATCGAGCGGGCGCAGCCGGGACTCTTCCACGGCGAACGCGGCGCTGCCGTCAGCGGGCGACATGGGCGGTCCTCGTCTTGGAGAGGTAGTAGTGGGCGGCGCCGACGCGCAGCAGGCTGGAGAACAGCAGGGCCATGCACACCCCGGCGACGCCGTACATCGCCGCCAGCGGGCCGACCACCGCGAACACCGCCAGCGTCCCGGTGACGTTCACCACCAGCGCGAACTGGCTGCGCTGCACGCCGTAGAAGTAGCTGCAGACCATCTCCGCCAGATAGCCGGCCAGCGCCCCGATGGAGAGCAGGCGCAGCGGCCAGTCCTGGTCGGCGTAGGGCGACATGGCGCCGTAGACGACGTTCAGCATCTGGTGCGGGATCAGCAGGCCCAGGCTGTAATAGACCAGCAGCGGCGCCGCCCCGATGACGACGTAGCCGCGGATCGCCAGCCATGCCTGCTCGTCGGGGTGGAGCGTGCTTGTGCCGGACGACAGGGTGCTGCGGCCCCGCGCGGCGATCTGGGGGACGAGGTTGCCCATGCCGATGATGATCGGGTTGGCGATGTTCACCAGATTGACCACCGCCTGGAACGCCGCGGTCGACGCCATGCCGTCCATCGCCGCCATCAACCAGACGAGGCTCTGCACCCGCAGCATCAGGAACAGATTGTTGGCGAGCGCCCAATGCCCGATCGACCAGAAGCGGCGGACGACCGCCGGCAGGTCCGACAGGCCGCCGAAGCGCGGGCGCAGGATCGCGAAATGGACCACCGCCCCGGCCAGCGCCGGACCGGTCATCGCGATGAACACCCGTTCCAGCGTCAGGTGGCCGCTGAGAGCCATCAGGTTCAGAACGGCGATCTGCCCCAGATAGGTGACGCTGTCGCCCCACAGCGCCTTGTCATGCTTCAGCCCGGACATCAGCCCGCGCCGCCCGATCTCCTGCACCTGCCAGACGATGAAGTAGAGCACGGCAGGGCCGACCAGTTCCGGCATGCCCAGCCCGTACCCGACCAGCACCAGGATGGCGGACAGCGGCAGGATCGAACCGGCGGTCATCAGCACGGCACGGCCCGCCAGGGTGCGGCGTTCGGCGGGATCCAGCACCGCGCCTTCCACCGACAGCGGGTACTGGATCAGGCTGACGTTGACGACCTGGAGCGCCAGCAGCACCGAGAGGAAGAAGACGAAGGTCCCGTATTCCTCCGACGGGAAGGTGCGGGCGAGCTGGATGTTGATGGCGAACATGCCCAGGCTGACGACGCCCTGGTCGGCGAGGGTCCAGAAGCTGCGGACGAGTGACGCCGGGATCATCGTCATGCGCTGCCGACCCGCGTCGTCTCGGTGGAGGCGGGCAGGGGATGCCGGTCCTCATTGGCGGGCCGATTGGCGGCGGGGGCGGTGCGCGGCACGTCGCGGTAGGCCCAGCGCAGATAGTCCGCGGTCAGCGCCATCCCGTCCTCGAAGGTGAAGCGCGGCTCGTAGCCGAGCAGGCGCCGCGCCTTGGTCAGGTCGATGAGCGCCTTGGCCTGATAGAGCGCCAGCTTCTGCGCGTCGGGCAGCCAGAGCTGGTTGCGGCTTGCCTTCTTCTTCAGGAAGTAATGCACCATCACGAGATGGCGCAGCCGCGGCGGCAGGCTGTCGAACCCGCCCTGGAGCAGCCGGCGGGCCGGGCGCCAGCGCACGATGATCTGGATGATCTTCTTGGGGTCCTGAAGCACCATCGCGATGTCGCGCCGCAGGCTCTTCATCTCCTTGCTGATGATCGCGGCGGGTTGGAAGCGCAGGCTGTCCACGCCCAGCGCCTCCTGGAAGCGCCCGAAGACGGCGGCCCAGGGCGGGGCGTCGGGGCCGGAGATGACGAAGCGCTCCCCGATGGCCTGGGGGCTGCGGGTCGCCGCGATCATCGCGTCCACCAGATCGTCGATGTAGATGGCGTTGCACAGCCCGCCTTCCTGCGGCAGCACCACCGTGCCGCTCAGCAGCATCTCGGCGGGGGCGTTCGTCCAGGGCTTGCAGAAGGGGCCGTAGACGATGGAGGGCTGGAGCACCACCCCCGGCAGGCCGCGCTTGTGCGCCGCGTCGAGCACCATCTTTTCCAGGTCGAGCTTGTTCTGGACGTAGCTCCAGGCCCGGTCGCCGTCGCGCGTCTCCTCCGACAGCGGGCCGTCGGGCAGCGGTTCGTAGACCGAGAAGGTGCTGAGATGGACGAAGCTTTCCACCCCGTTGGCGAGGCTGGCGTCGATCAGCGCGGTCATCCCGTCGATGTTCTGGCGGCGCGACCGGACGTCGTAGGCGCAGTGAAAGACCCAGTCGGCGCCGGCCACCGCCTTGCCGATGGCCTCGCGGTCCAGCAGGTCGGCGCGGACGATCTCCACCGGGAAGCGGGCCAGACGCACCGCCTGCGCGATGTCGCGGACGATGCAGCGGACCCTGGCGCCATGCTCCAGGCACAGCCGCTCGACCAGCCGCCCGCCGATGAAGCCGGCGGCGCCGGTCACCACCACGGTGGGGCCTTCGGCGCGGGGAGCAGTGGCGGGCGCCGGCCCGTCCACCCAGGGCAGGCCCAGCGGCTTGCGGCTGGCGTAGCAGCGCTCGATCAAGGCGGTGGAGGGCAGGGCGTCGCGCCCGCCGACGGCGGCCGGGCGCCCGTCGCGGATGGCCCCGGCGAAATCCTTCAGCTCCGCCTGGAACAGGTCGCCGAAGATTTGCGGCGGGATGTGGTTGGCGGAGAAGCCGTCATGGACGAAATCGAGGATCTGCGGCACGTCCGACGCGATCTGGTTCTCGTAGAGATGGACCTCGACGCTGCCCTTGGTGCCGTAGACGCGGATGGTGTTGCGCAGGGCGCGGGTGCGGCTCAGCTCCAGCGTTCCGGTGGCGCCGGAGGCCATGGTCAGGGACAGCCGGCAGTCGGATTCCAGCCCGCCGTGGCTGTCGTCGCTGTAGTCGACCTCCGCCGCCTCCCCGAACCACCACAGCAGCAGGTCCAGCGTGTGCGACCCGGTGTCGAGCAGAACGCCGCCGCCCGCCCCGTCGCGGCGCAGCATGGCCGGCGAGCTGATGCCCCAGTTGTAGACGAAGCCCTCGCGCGCCTCGAAGCGCAGGACGCGGCCGAGCTGGCCGGAGTCCACCAGCGCCTTCAGCCAGCGGACGCCGTTGACGTAGCGGCGCATCAGCCCAACCGCGAGCACGCGCCGGCGCTCCTCCGCCGTTCGCACCATTTGCTCGGCGTCGGCCAGCGTGACGGCCAGCGGCTTTTCCATGAAGACGTGCTTCCCGGCCTCCAGCAGGCTCTGGCCGACCGGCGCGTGGAACATCGGCGGGGCCGCCACCAGCGCCGCGTCGAACTGGTCCGCCGCCTCCCGCCAGTCGGCCACGGCGACGGGGGCGCGGTTGCGGCCGAGCATGGCCTGCACCGCCTCCAGCCGCTCCGGCGAGGGATCGACGAGCACGCTCGGCCGCCAGCCCAGGCGGAGCAGCGCCGGCAACAGGTGATGGCTCACGATGCTGCCGCAGCCGATGATGGCAAGCCGCGGGAACTCGGCGTTGGTCATGGAATCCTCGCTTTTGGGATTGCCTTCGCGGGGGCGCCGTCCGTCGGCGCCGTCAATGCCGCGCGGGCGCGTGCAGGGCGTAGTAGTAGGCGTCGTCCTTGTGGCCGTACTTGACGTGCTTGGACGCGACGACCCGCGACAGCACGACGCCGCCGACCGCGCTGTCGACCGATTTCAGCTTGTTGAAGCCGGCCGTCACGGTGTCCAGCGGGGTGTGCTGCCAGCGGACGACGTAGATCACGCTGTCGGCCAGGAAGGACAGGGCCAGCGCGTCGGAGAACAGCATCACCGGGGCGGAGTCGATCACCACCACATCGTAGTTGTGGCGCGCCCACTGGATCAGGTCGCTCATCGCCTGCGAGCTGATGCGGTCGTGCGCGTCGGGGGTGCCGACGGCGTTGCCCAGGACGCCGAGGTTGGTGGTCTCCTGGTGGATCAGGTCGTCGATGCCGACGCGGCCGTCCAACAGGTCGGCGACGCTGCCCTGCGGCTGGTAGCCCAGCAGCTTCGCGATGGAGGGGCGGCGGAAGTCCGCGTCGATCAGCAGCGTGTTCAGCCCCAGCCCGGCCAGCGATCGTGCCAGATTGGCCGCCAGCACCGACTTGCCTTCCTTGGGGATCGAGGAGGTGACGAGCAGCACCTTGGGCGGCGTCCCCCGCTTGCGCGGCATGCAGGCCATGGTGCGCACGGTCTGGATCGCCTCGCGGAAGGCCCCGATCTCACGGGCGCGGCGGCTGTCGGGGTGCAGCGGCAGATTCCAGGCCGCCTCGTTGCGGGGGAGCGACGGGACCATGCCGAGGCAGGGCACGCCGGTTGCCCGCTCCACTTGGCTGGGCGTGCGCAGGCCGGAGCTGAGACGCTCCAGCAGCAGCACCAGCGCCACCGCCAGCGCCGTGGACCCGACCAGCCCGACGCCCAGCGACATGCGGAGCTGCGGGAAGGCCGGGCGGATCGGCGGCAGGGCCGGGGCGCTGAGATGCGCGTCCAGCGCGCCGGTGTTCTTCAGCGCCATCGTCTGCTCGTAGCGTTCGGCGAGGCTGCGGTAGAGCGTGCGGTGCGCGTCGGCGGCGCGTTCCAGGTCGCGGAGCTGGATGCCGGTGGCCTCGATGCCCTTCTGCTGCTCCTGCAGGTCGGCGATGCTCTTCAGCAGCGTGGCCTCGCGGATGCGCGCGACCTCCAGATCGGCGTCCAGGCCCTTCTGGATCTTGCCGACCTCGTCGCGGATGCGGGCCTTCAACTCGCCGATGCCGCGGCGGAGGTTCACGATGTCCTGGTGCTTGTCGCCATAGACCTGCTGGAGTTCGGCCAGCCGGCGCTCCAGCATCGCCTCCGCCTCGCGCAGCTTTTGGATCAGCGGGGAGGCCAGCACCTCCGGGATCGCCGCGGCGTTGTTGGCGGCGGTCTGGTCGCGGGCCTGGCGCACGCGCGCCTCGGCCGCCGCCTTCTGCGCCTGCGCGGCGGTCAGCTGGGTGGCGATTTCGTTCATCTGCTGCTGGACCATGTTGCGGCCGTCCGGCGGCAGTTCCAGCAGGCTGTTCTCCTTGCGGAAGCTGCGGATGGCCTCCTCGGCGCCGCGCACCGCCTCGCGCGCTTCGACGAGCCGCCCGCCGAGCCACTGGTTGACCCGCTCGGTCAGGTCGCGGTTCATCTGGGTCCGGTAATCCAGATAGGCTTGGCCAAAGGCGTTGGCGATGGCCGCGGCCTTGGCGGGATCGACCGACGACGCCTCGATGATGATGGTGAAGGAGCGGTCGTCGTTGCGCGCCTCGATCCGGCGCAGCAGCGTGTCGATGGTCAGCAGACGGGCCTGGTTCGGGTCGCGTGCGACCGGCCCGTCGTCCGCACGGAACAGGGCGGTCGCCTGCTGCACGATCTGGCGCAGCACGTCGTTGCCTTCCGGCGGCAGCGCGCCGACGCCGGCCTTGGTGACCCGTTTCAGCCAATGATCGTCCGCGCCGTCCGCCGCCTTGAGCGTCGGGTTGAATTCGGGATCGTTGAGCAGGCCCAGCTTCTCCACCACCCGCTCCGCCAGCGCGCGCGAGCCGACGATGGACACCTCGCTGCGCACCGCCGGCGCCTCGGGCGTCAGGTTGGACACCACCGACTTGAACTCCGCCAGCTCGACCCGCCGGGAGTCGAGCTGCACCATCGCGGTGGCGCGGTACATCGGCTTCAGCGACTGCATGACGTAGGTGATGGTCGCCGTTCCCAGCAGGATGACGGTGAGCAGCAGCAGCTTGCGCCGCCACAGCACGGCCAGAGTGGCGAAGACGGTCGCCTCCTGCCGGCTGCGGACGTCGGAAGATTCCCCGGCGCCCGATTGCAGGAGACTGTCCGGAAGGACGCTGGTGTGCGCTTCGTGGCCTGGAAGCGTTCCGCCTTTGCCGATCGAAGAAGTCACGTCGTCGCCCCTTTCGTCTTGCTGGCTGGCGGTCCGGCCCGGGATGGGCGTGGCGGATGGGTCAAAGGACGCGCTGCGGCCTTTTTGTTTTCTTTGGAGATAACCGAGAATTCGGGTGTCTTTTAAAGAGAAGTCCCGAATGGACCGTGGCGTTCCGCTGCTGCAACCGTTGCCGGACAGACTTCGAGTACCGTGAATAACGCCGCGCAACAATTGAAAAAAAGAAGGCCCATCCGTCGCTGTGCTTACGACGGCGACCGTCATAAATAATCATATCCGTTACCCCGTCCGCGTGTTTGACCGTCAACCCCACGCCGGTCACAGTCTGCCGGGTGCAGCGGAGCCGGTTCAGGCTTCGAAACACTGCACAATTCCAGACATGGCCGTGCATTCCCGCGTAATGGGCCGAATGACGGTCCGCACTGTGTGGCGGAATGCCGTGCATCAACGCTGGATTTTAAAATAATCGCGGAAGCGGTTTGGCGCGACATCCCCGCTATCTGCCGCTGTCCGGCCGAATTCCCCTGGTCAACTCCATGGAGAGGCTCGATGACGTCCACGACTGAGCGCGTTCTTGTGACAGGCGGCGCCGGGTTTATCGGATCGCACCTGTGCGAGCGTCTTCTGGCCGCCGGGAAAGAGGTCCTGTGCGTCGACAACTATTTCACGGGAGCGCGTTCGAATATTGCGCATTTGCTGGACAACCCGAAGTTCGAGGCGGTGCGCCACGACATTACCTTCCCCCTCTATGTCGAGGTGGACGAGATCTACAACCTCGCCTGCCCGGCCTCGCCGGTGCATTACCAGTTCGACCCGGTGCAGACGACCAAGACCAGCGTGCACGGCGCCATCAACATGCTGGGGCTGGCCAAGCGGGTGAAGGCGACGATCCTCCAGGCCTCGACCAGCGAGGTCTATGGCGATCCCTTCGTCCACCCGCAACGCGAGGATTATTGGGGCAACGTGAACCCCATCGGCCCGCGCGCCTGCTACGACGAGGGCAAGCGCTGCGCCGAGACGCTGTTCTTCGACTACAACCGGCAGCACAAGGTCGCCATCAAGGTCGCCCGCATCTTCAACACCTACGGGCCGCGCATGAATCCGAACGACGGGCGCGTCGTGTCGAACTTCATCGTCCAGGCGCTGAAGGGCGATCCGATCACCATCTACGGCGACGGGTCGCAGACGCGGTCCTTCTGCTACGTCGACGACCTGGTCGAGGGGCTGCACCGGCTGATGGAGACGGACGGGACGGTGACCGGCCCGATCAACCTCGGCAATCCCGGCGAATTCACCATTCTGGAGCTGGCGGAGACCGTCATCCGGATGACCGGGTCGCGCTCCCGGATCGAGAGGCACCCGCTGCCCCAGGACGATCCGCGGCAACGCAAGCCGGACATCACCAAGGCCCACGCCTACCTGAAATGGATGCCCCACGTGCCGCTCGAGGAGGGGCTGGAGCGCACCATCGCCTATTTCGCCAAGACCTATTTCTGAGCGCGGCGACGCAGCCGGCATCGCCGCCGCATCGCTGGGGTGCGGCGGCAGGGAATGGGCCAACAGGGAACGGCGGATGTTCGAACTCCCTTCACGAGACAGCTCGGCGAAGCCGGATTACGGCACGCACGTGGGGATGGCCTTCCAAGGCCCGCGCCCGGAATCCGCCTCGCCGGTCGCCGCGGCGGCCTCCGCCCCCGCCCTGCTGTGCGGGCTGGTGACCGCGGACGCGCTGATGGTCGTCGGGACGGGGCTGGCGGCGGAGGGCATCGCCGCCCGTTTGCTGCGGGCGGCCCCGGCCGACCCGGCACTGTTCGCAGACGCCGTTCATGCTTCCGCGGGCGTCTTCAACGCCGCGGTCGGCCCGCTGGCGGTGCTGTCGCTGATGTGCTTCTACAGCGCGGGCTGCTACCGCAACCTGCGTCCCAGGGCGGTGCGGCGGACCATCGGTTCGCACGCCGGGCCGCTGTTCGGGGCCTGGACGGCGGCCTTCCTGGTGCTCGTCCTCATGCTCGGCGTGACGGGGGACCTGCGGCGGCTGGACACGGCGGCGGCGGGGACGCTGTGGCTGTGGTACGGGCTCGGCCTGTTCGGGCTGACCGCGTCGCGCAGCCTGTTCCTCCGGCTGGCGCGCGACTGGAATCTGGCCGGCGGCTTGCGGCAGCGGACGCTGCTGGTCGGCACCAACGATCTGGCATTGGAATGGCTGGACCGGCTCCAGCGCGCGGAGGGGGCGGGCTATCAGGTGATCGGCGCGGTGTCCACCGCGGCGGACCGGCCGTCATCCGTGAACGCCCCGCCCCTGGCCACCGCCCGGTTCGCCGGGGTGCCGGTGCTGGGAAGCGTGGGCGGTCTGGTCGAGCAGGTGCGCAAGAACCGCATCGACCTCGTGGTGGTGGCACTGCCCTGGAACGCCGAGGCTGAGATCACCGACATCCTGGAACGGCTGCGCGTCCTCGCGGTGGACGTCCGCCTGCTGCCGCACCGGCTGATCGCCCGCACCGCCGGCCTGTCGGTCGATGCGACGGCGGGCATTCCGCTGCTGGGGGTCATCCATCACCCGCTGGCCGGCTGGCGCGGCGTGCTGAAGCGGTCGGAGGACCTGCTGATCGGCGGTGCGGCGCTGGCCGCGCTGGCGCCGGTGCTTCTGCTGGCCGCGGCGGCCATCAAGCTGGAAAGCCGCGGTCCGGTGCTGTTCCGCCAGAAGCGCTTCGGCTTCAACAATGAGGAATTCGAGATCTGGAAGTTCCGCACGATGCACACCGACCGGGGTGACCAGTCGGGCGCGCAGCGGACCGTGCGCAACGACCCGCGGGTGACGCGCGTCGGGCGCTTCCTGCGCCGCACCAGCATCGACGAGTTGCCGCAGCTCTTCAACGTCCTGCGCGGCGACATGTCCATCGTCGGGCCGCGGCCCCATCCCGTCGCCATGAAGGCCGGGGACGTGCTGTACCACGAGGCGGTGGAGAACTACGCCTGCCGGCACCGCGTCCGTCCCGGAATCACCGGATGGGCGCAGGTCAACGGGCTGCGCGGCGAGATCGACAACCTCCACACCGCCGCCCGCCGCGTCGAGCACGACCTCTACTACGTCGACAACTGGTCCCTGGGGCTGGACGCCGAGATCATGGTGCGCACCGCCCTCCTCCTTTTCTGGGACCGCAACGCCTACTGACCAAAAAGCCCCCTGCTGAACCAACAAACAAACCGCAAAGGAGTTTGACGCCATGTCCGTCGCCCTTGTCACCGGTTCCTGCGGATTGATCGGGTCGGAGAGTTGCCTGCATTTCGGTGCGCTGGGAATGGACGTCGTCGGCATCGACAACGACATGCGGCGGACCTTCTTCGGCGACGAGGCCTCGACCGCGTGGCAGCGCCAGACCCTGGAGCAGACCCTGCGCCAGCGCTACCGCCACCATGCCATCGACATCCGCGACGCCGCGGCCATCGACGCGCTGTTCGAGCGGCACGGTTCGGCCATCTCCCTGATCATCCACACGGCGGCGCAGCCATCGCACGACTGGGCGGCGCGCGACCCGCAGATGGATTTCTCGGTGAACGCCAACGGCACGCTGAACCTGCTGGAGGCGGCGCGGCGGCATTGCCCGGACGCGGTGTTCATCTTCACCTCGACCAACAAGGTCTACGGCGACACGCCGAACCGCCTGCCGCTGATCGAGACCGAGACGCGCTACGAGATCGACCCGGCGCACCGCTACGCCGGCGGCATCGCCGAGGACATGTCGATCGACGCCACCCTGCACAGCCTGTTCGGCGCCTCCAAGGTCGCCGCCGACGTGCTGGTCCAGGAATACGGCCGCTATTTCGGGATGAAGACGGTGTGCTTCCGCGGCGGCTGCCTGACCGGGCCGAACCATTCGCCGACGCAACTTCACGGCTTCCTGGCCTATCTGATGCGCTGCGCCGTCACCGGCACCCGCTACGACGTGATCGGCTACAAGGGCAAGCAGGTCCGCGACAACATCCACAGCAACGACCTGATCGCCGCCTTCCACGCCGTCCACGACGCGCCGCGCAGCGCCGAGGTCTACAACATCGGCGGGGGACGCGCGAGCAACTGCTCCATCCTGGAGGCGGTGGCGCTGTGCGAGGAGATCACCGGGCGCCCGATGGATCTGGCCTTCAAGGAGGCCAACCGTATCGGCGACCACATCTGGTGGGTCAGCTCGCTCGACCGGTTCCGCTCCCACTACCCGTCCTGGGACATCCGGCACGACGTGCGCAACATCCTCACCGACATTCACGACAGCAATCGGCGCCGCTGGCGCGTGGAGGCCGTGGCATGATCGACCATGGGAAAAAGGAAGTCCTCGGCGTCTACGTCAACGCCGTCGATTACGAGGCCGGCGTGCGCGCCATCATCGACGCGGCGGAGCAGCAAAAGCCCTTCGCGGTCAGCGCGCTCGCCGTTCATGGCGTGATGACCGGGGCGCTCGACCCCGAGCACCGTTACCGCCTGAACGCCATCGACCTCGTGACGCCGGACGGCCAGCCGGTGCGCTGGGCGCTGAACCGGCTGCACGGCGCCGCCCTGCCGGACCGCGTCTATGGCCCGAACCTGATGCTGCGCACCTGCGCGGCGGCGGCGGCGAAGGGCCTTCCCATCTACCTCTACGGCGCCACGGCGGGGCTGCTCGCCACGCTGGTTACGGCGCTGACGGAGCGCTTTCCCGGCCTGATCATCGCCGGCGCCCGCCCGTCCGCCTTCCGCACCCTGAGCACCGAGGAACGCGCGGCGGTGGACCGCGAGATCATCGAGTCCGGCGCGCGGATCGTCTTCGTCGGGCTGGGCTGCCCGCGCCAGGAGACCTGGGTCTACGAGCACAAGGCGGCGCTGTCGATGCCGCTGATCGCGGTCGGCGCGGCCTTCGACTTCATCGCCGGGAAACAGCCGCAGGCGCCGATGTGGATGCAGAATTCCGGCCTGGAATGGCTGTTCCGGCTGTCCACCGAACCGCGGCGGCTGTGGCGGCGCTACGTCATGCTCAATCCGGCCTTCCTGTTCCTGCTGGCCTGCCAAGCGGTGCAGATGCCGCTGGTCCGCAGCGGCCAGGCGCGCCGTCCGAAAGGAGAGCTTCGATTTGGCTAGACGGTGATGGTTGTTTGGTGGTTGCCAAAGAGAATTGCCGTTATTAAAAATGAAAATCCTTCCGATGCAGCCTTTCTCTGTGCCGATTTTAAAGTAAAACGGCTTTGCGTCGGCGGATTTTCTTGAGCGACCTCGGAACAGCGCTCTGAACCGCGACCGATGCGGCCCGCGCTTCCATGACAGTCGAGGATTCCTGCGATGAGCCTGAAGATCCTGTCGGCGATCGTCGTGCCGCCGCATCTGGCGGTCAGCGGCGCCAGCAAGGCGGCGGAGAAGCTGAGCGTCGCGCTGCAGGCGCATGACCGCATCGACATCGCGAACATGGGCATGGCGAGCCGGGTCCCGATGGACCTGAGCAAGCCGGGCGAACGGATCGAGGTACGGACTTCCAGCCCCTTCGTCGGGCTCGACTCCGTGCTGCCCAACCGCGCGAAGACCCTGTTCTACCAGTCGAGCATCCCGGCGCTGATCCGCCACGGCTCCTACGATCTGGTGCACATCCACAACCCGATCCCGGCGCTGGAGATGATGCGGGTGGCCCGCGCCTGCGTGGCGAAGGGCGTGCCCTACGTGGTGTCCACCCACGGCTTCGTGGAGATCGGCAACCCGGCGGCCTTCCGCCGCATGGACGCGGCGCGGCGGCTCGCCTGGGATCTGCTGATCGACCGCCCGGTCCGCTACGTGGTGCGCAACGCCGCCGGCATCTGCGCGATCTCGCCGGTCGATCTGCCCATCGTCCGCGGCTTCGGCTTCACCGGGGACGACATCGCCGTCATTCCCTACGGCGTCGACCGCCCGACCGACTGGGGCGCGCCGACCTCGGCGGACCAGGACATCCACCGCAAATTCGGCATCCCGGAGCGGGAGGAGGACGGCGGCCCCGTCACCGCCTTCTTCCTCGCCAACCACACGGCCAACAAGGGTCTGGGCGTGCTGCTCGACGCCTTCGTGGGCCTGTCGATGCCGTTCCGCCTGATCGTCGGCGGCGAGAAGCGGGACTTCGTCGATTACGAGGCGTACCAGCGCCGCTGCGGCCCGGGCCAGACCATCCACCTCACCGGCAATCTGGCCGAGGCGGAAGTCGCCGCCATGTTCCGCCGCTCCGACCTGTTCGTCTTCCCAACCCTGGCCGACACCTTCCCCAACGTGATCCTGGAGGCGATGGCCTTCGGCGTCCCGGTGGTGACGACCCGGGTCGGCGGCATCCCCCATCAGGTCGATGAGGGCTGCGCGGTGATCGTGGAGCCGGGCGATCCGCAGGCCCTGCGTGCCGCCGTCGAGCAGCTGGCCGCCGACCCCGAGCGGCGGGCGCGGATGGGCCGCCACGGCCGCCTGCGCGCCGCCCAGCGCTTCGATTGGGCCGCCGCCGCCGCCGACACGCACCGGCTCTACGACGCGGTGGTCCGCCGCCCGGCGGGCGCCGCCGTCCTCAAGGCCGCCTGAACCCCTGTCCAACGCCCTCTGCCCAACACCCCCTGCCCAACCGGTAAAAGCCGCAGCAATGGAGAAGAAACCTATGGAAGGCAAGACGCTCGTGACCGGCGGGGCCGGCTTCGTCGGCTGCAATCTGGTCAAGAACCTGCTGGAGGACGGGCGCGACGTCGTCGTCCTGGACGCGCTGCTGCGGCCGGGCAGCGAACGGAACGCGGCGTGGCTGCAAACCCTCAACGCCGGCTCCCGCCTGACCTTCATGAAGGCCGACGTGCGCGACTTCTCCGCCGTCAAATCCTGCATGGCCGGGGCGGAGGAGGTCTACCACCTCGCCGGGCAGGTCGCGGTGACCTCGTCGCTGGACGATCCGCGCACCGACTTCGACATCAACGCGCTCGGCACCTTCAACGTGCTGGAGGCGGCGCGCCGCATGAAGACTCCGCCGAAGGTGGTCTTCACCTCGACCAACAAGGTCTATGGCGGGCTGGAGCATGTGGCGGTGGAGCAGACCGGCAGCCGCTACCGCTTCGTGGACCGCCCGCTCGGCGTCTCGGAGGCGGAGCCGCTGGACTTCCATTCGCCCTACGGCTGCTCCAAGGGGGCGGCGGACCAGTATGTGCGCGACTACGCCCGCATCTACGACCTGCCGACCGTCGTCTTCCGGATGAGCTGCATCTACGGCCCGCGCCAGTTCGGCAACGAGGACCAGGGCTGGGTCGCGCATTTCATCATCTCGGCGCTGAGCGGGCGGCCCATCCACATCTACGGCGACGGCATGCAGGTGCGCGACGTGCTGTTCGTCGAGGATCTCGTGCGCGCCTTCCGCCTCGCCACCGAGAAGATCGAGGTCAGCCGCGGGCAGGTCTTCAACATCGGCGGCGGGCCGGAGAACACCATCTCGGTCTGGCGCGAGTTCGGGGAGATGCTGTCCACCCTGCGCGGCGAACCGGTGGAGGCCGACTTCTCCGACTGGCGGCCCGGCGACCAGCCCTGCTATGTCAGCGACATCCGCAAGGCCGAGCAGGTCCTCGGCTGGCGCCCGCAGGTCGACCGCGACACCGGCATCCGCCGCCTGTGGGATTGGGCGGAAAGCTACCTCGCCCAGAACAGCCTGCCCACGGACCAAGCCCAGCTGGAGCCGGGCCGCATCGCCCTCAGCGCGTAACCCGACCCCTGTGCGGTGGAGGAACCAATGAACGTTCTTGTAACGGGCGGGGCCGGATTCATCGGCTCCCACATCACGCACCGTCTCGTGTCGCTCGGCCACCGGGTGACGGTGATCGACAACGAGTCCACCGGGCTGCGCTCCAACGTGCCGGCGGAGGTGCGCTACATCCGCGGCGACGTCACCAACCCCGCCGATCTCGACACGGCGTTCGAGGAGGTGCCCGACGCGGTGATCCACATCGCCGGGCAGGTGTCGATCATCCGCGCCTTCAGCAACCCGGTCGGCGACCTGCGCACCAACGTGGAGGGGACGGTGAACGTTCTCCAGCAGTGCGTGGAGCGCGGGGTGAAGCGCCTGCTCTACGCCAGCTCGATGAGCGCCTACGGCAACGCCGAGACCGTGCCGACGCCGGAGGACACGCCCTGCTCCCCGGTGTCCTACTACGGGGTGACGAAATACGCGGGGGAGCGCTACGTGCATCTGACCGCGGCGCGGCCCGACCTGCCGGGCGCTCTGGCCGTCACGTCGTTCCGCATGTACAACGTCTACGGACCGCGGCAGGCGGTGGACAACCCCTATCAGGGGGTGCTGGGCATCTTCCTGGGCAACATCATCCGCGGCGAGCCGATCCGCATCTACGGCGACGGCAAGCAGACCCGCGATTTCGTCTTCATCGACGACGTGGTGGACGCTTGGGTCGGCGCGCTCGACAACCCGGCCAGCCACGGGAAGATCTTCAACCTCGGCAGCGGGCGGCAGACCAGCATCAGCGAACTGGCCGACCTCGCGCTGGGGGCGCTCGGCCGGACGCGGGCGGACCATCCCGTGCTCTACCACCCCGAACGCCCGGGCGAGCAGCGCAGCGTGCAGGCGGACGTGGCCTACGCCGGGGCGGTGCTCGGCTGGACGCCGCGCACCCGGCTGGAGCAGGGGCTGGCGGAAACCGTGCGCTGGGCGCTGCGCGAGAACGGCCATGAGAACGGGCTGGAAAGCGGTCCGGGAAACGGCATGGCGGAGCGCGCCGTGGCCTGACGGCCAATTTTCGAGCCGGCCAGGGATGGCTTCGGCAACGCCAATAAGGAACAGGAGCGGAACAATGCGGATCGCGGTTGTGGGGACCGGCTATGTCGGCCTCGTGTCCGGCGCCTGCTTTGCCGAATTCGGCATCGACGTGTGCTGTGTGGACAAGGACGAAACGAAAATCCGGCGCCTGAGGGGCGGCGAGATCCCCATCTACGAACCCGGCCTCGACGTCCTCGTGGCGCGCAACATGGCGGCGGATCGTCTGTCCTTCACCTCCGACCTCGCGGTCGCCATGGAGGGGGCGGATGTGGTGCTGATCGCCGTCGGCACCCCTTCCCGTCCCGGCGACGGCGGGGCGGACCTGACTTACGTGTACGCCGCGGCGGCGGAGATCGCGCGGACCATGACCCGCTACACCGTCATCGTGACCAAATCGACCGTGCCGGTCGGCACCGGACGCCAAGTCGCCGCCATCGTGCGGGACATCAACCCGCGCGCCGAGTTCGACGTGGTGTCCAACCCGGAGTTCCTGCGCGAAGGCTCGGCCATCGGGGATTTCATGCAGCCCGACCGCGTGGTGATCGGTGCCGACTCCGACCGTGCGCGGGCGGTGATGGACGCCCTCTACCAGCCGCTGATCCGCGCCGGGACACCCTTCGTGCGCACCGGCATCGAGACGGCGGAGCTGACGAAATACTCGGCCAACGCCTTCCTGGCCTTCAAGATCACCTTCATCAACGAGGTGGCCGACCTGTGCGAGCGGGTGGGGGCCGACGTGCAGGACGTGGCGGCGGGCATGGGGCTGGACGGGCGCATCGGGCGCCCGTTCCTGAACGCCGGGCCGGGCTTCGGCGGCTCCTGCTTCCCGAAGGACACCGAGGCGCTGGTGCGCACCGGACGGCAGCACGGTGCGCCGGTCCGGCTGATCGAAACGGTGGTGGACGTGAACCGGGCGCGCAAGCGGCAGATGGCCGAGCGGATTCTCCAGGCCTGCGGGCCGGACGCGGCGGGCAAGCGCATCGCCGTGCTGGGCATCACCTTCAAGCCCGACACCAACGACATGCGCGAGGCGGCGAGCCTGGAGATCATCCCGCTGCTTCAGGAGGCAGGCGCCACGGTCCATGTCTACGACCCCGCCGGCATGGAGGAGGGGCGCCACCTGCTGCCCGGCGTGGTCTGGCATGACGACGCCTACGCCCCGCTGGCGGAAGCCGATTGCGTCGCCATCCTGACGGAATGGAACGAGTTCCGCGCGTTGGATCTGGGCCGCGTCCGCAGCCTGATGCGCCGCCCGGTGATGGTCGATCTGCGCAACGTCTACGCCCCGGCGGCCATGGCGGCGGCGGGATTCCACTATTGCTCCGTCGGGCGGCGCGATGCGCGGCCCGATGCGGCGAAGCGGCGCAAGGCGGCGGAGGCCATGCTGCTCAGCAACAGCTTTGCGGGCGATGCCTGTGTCCTGCCTTTCTCCGGACAGCTTGCGGCAGCCGCCTCCGACCTGGCGGATTGACGTCGGCGAGACGCCGGCCGACTCCGGCCACGCACCGGTGTCCTGATCGGGCCGTCCCCGCCCCGGCGGCGGTCCGGCGCGGGGTACCGGCTGGGATCTCCCGATTCCGAAAGACGCAGCCATGATTGGCTTGGACGCGCTGGCCGACATCCGTCGAGACTTCATGCCCCGTGCGCCCGCCGGCGCGCGGGGCGGTGCCCGTCCTCCCCGTCCCGATGGGCGGACCGGCGGGCGGGCACCGATCACCGTGCTGCTGGTCGACGATCGCGCTCTGTTCGGCGAGAGCCTCGCCGCCGCCATCAACGCCTTCGCGCCGGACGTGGCGGTCAGCCATCAGCGGAGCGCCGTTGCGCTGGCCGACCTCCCCGCCGCCCTGCGCGGCTCCGACGTGGTCCTCGTCAGCATCGGGCGCGCCGACCCGGCGAAAGGCGGCATCGGCCAACTGCTGGACGCGCTGTCCGGCGGGGGCTCTCATCCTCCCGTGGCGGTTCTGGCCGACCGGCCCGGCGCGGTGGTGGTGGCCGCCGCGACGCGCCTCGGGCTCCGCGGGGTGCTGAGCGGACGGATGCCGCTGGCCGAGGTGATCGCCGCGCTGCGGCTGATCCACGGCGGAGGTACGGTTACTCCCAGTCCCGGCTCCGATCCCGGGTGAACGCCTCCTGGGCGGCCGCCTCGGCCGGTTGCCAGGACTTGCGCACGGCCTCGGCGCGGTTGGCGGCGCCCAGCGCCCGCAGGATGCCGCGGACATGGACCTTCGCCGTGTTCTCGCTGATGCCCAGTTCCTGCGCGATGACGCGGTTCGATTTCCCCTCGCGAAGCCGTTGCAGCACGCCGCGCTGACGCGCGGTCAGCGCCGCTCCGCCGGACGGCGCGGGCGGGTCGTCCTCCATGGCCTCGCGATGCTGCAGCAGGCGGTTCAGGAAGGGGGAAGGGAAGAAAGTGCCGCCACCCGCCACCAGACGGACCGCTTCGCGGGCGACGGCGAGGCCGACGCTGGTCGGCAGACACCCCCGCACGCCCAGCCGGCTGGCCTCCAGCGGCAGATCCGCCTCCTCCCCATCGGACAGCACGACCAACGGCGTGCCGCCGAAGGCACCGGCAAGGCCGCGCAGCGTCGCCAGGACGCTGCCCCCGGGCGGGGTCAGGCTGACGACGTTGCACAGCACAACGGCGGTTGGAGTTCCGGTGGCGAGGATCGCCTTTGCCTCGTCCAAGGACGCCGCGGTCCGCACCTGGAGGGACGGATCACGCAGGCTGAGGCCGGCGGACAGGCATTCGCGGGTCAGCGGGGTTTCATCCAGAAGAAGGGCTGCGATGCCCCGGTGCCCGCTCACCGGACCGGGAGCGTGCGCGGCGCTGCGGGGTGATGGAGCCGCCTTCCCGATCGATGCCATGAAGGATGTCTCCCGACCCGTTTCCCGAACCTGATGCTGCACTGCACCCTTGTGACCGTCAACGTCAATCCCGTGCAGAAATAACCAAGTCGGCCTTTCCCTTTACCTCCTATTTGAAATATTTCCCGTCAAACTCCGTGTATTCCGGGGAGGTTCGGGTGGTGGACATCCGGAAGCAGAGCATCTTGTCTCGACGCGCCTTCCATTGGTCAGGGCTTACCGCTCCCTGACTTTCGCCATTCGGATCTGTTCTTTCGGGCGCGAAGGAGGAGAAGGCCTGCCGGCGGGCCGATCCGGCCCGTTCGCGGGATAAGGCGGGATGAGCGGTCTACGCCGTTCCCATCCGCACAAAGGCGTACGTGCCCTGTGAAACACGGCCAGAAGGGCGCCGAAATGAGTACGGACTGAAACCCCGACCCGTCACGACCTTGCATCCAAGTGCGTATTTACCAAGCCTGTTGTTCTGGTAACGTTGAATGCATCAAATGCAAATCGCGCAAGCATTCCTGATGATCTTCCAACAGAAACAAATCATCCGGTCGGCAGGGAAAGGCGCTGAGAATGAAAAAAATGAAATCTTTCCGAGTATCCGCGAGCGGACGCGCTCACCCGAAGATTGAAGTTCCTCTCTCCGGCGATGGTGGGCCACGGCCCGCAATCCTGGTTTGAAGAGGTGAGAAAAACTGGCGTTTGACCGAAAGGGGAAGCGGATGACGACGGATATCAAGCAGCAATCCGGGGTTGCTTCAGGAATCGTTCCAGGGATCGCCGTGGTCCTGGCGGACCCGAACAGCCTGACGCGGGACTGTTTCTCGCTCGGGCTCGGCACGCTGTGCCAGGACATGGCCGTGCGATCGGTGGCCTCGCTGAAGGATGCCGCCGGTGCCCTAGCGCGGGACGGGCGGTTGGAGGTCGTGTTGTGCAACATCGGTGCGCAGACGGGGCTGAACGACGTCCTGTGCGCCGCCATTCGCGACGCCGTGTCGGCCTGCCAGCCGGTGCCGCTGGTGATCATCTCCGACCGCGACGACGGTGGGATGATCCTTGAAAGCCTGCGCCTCGGGGTGCGCGGCTACATCGTGCCCAGCCTCGGGCTGGGGGTCATGCTGGAGGCGATCCGGCTGGTCGCCGCCGGGGGGACCTTCGTACCCGCTACGTCGCTGCAATCGCTCATCGCGCCGGTGCCAGGGGGCGTCGCCGTTCCGCCGCCGGGGCCGGGCGCCGACCTGCCGGTGACCGACCGGATCGGCGGGTTGACGCCGCGGGAGATGGCCGTGCTGACCTGCATGCGCGAGGGCAAGTCGAACAAGCTCATCGCTTACAAGCTGGGCATGTGCGAGAACACCGCCAAGGCCCATGTGCGCAATGTGCTCAAGAAGCTCGGCGCCACCAACCGGACGGAGGCCGCCTTCATGGCCCATGCCCATCTGTCCCGCGGCGCGCTCCTGGAATCGAATCAGCCCTGATCGGGTGGCCCCTTATGGATGGTGGGGCGCAGGAGCGGTGCGGGAATCGCCCATGCCGTTTTCCTGCGCCGGCTCACTCCTCCTCGCGCATGACGCGGCAGACCGCTTCCGTCCGGTTGGTGGCGCCGAGCCGCCGCAGGATGTTCCGCACATGCACTTTGACGGTGCTTTCCCGCATTCCCAGCTGGTGGGCGATGACCTTGTTCGGCTTGCCTTCCTGAAGGCATTCCAGGACGGCGATCTGGCGCGGGGTCAGTTGGGTCAGGTGGGGCTTGCCATTGACCGCGGGCACCGGGACGGATAGCGCGGCGTGAAGCACCGGCTCCGTCACCGTGACCTGGTCCAGGATCAGCCGGTGCAGGATGGTTGCCGGAACGAAGATGCCGCCGGCGGCGACCAGACGGATCGCCTCCAGCGCCATGGCGAGTCCGACGGTGGTGGAGATGTAGCCGTGGGCGCCCTGGCGGATCGCCTCCAGCGCGGACGCCGTCTCGTCGGAATCCGACAGGATGATGAGCGGGATGCCGTCCAGCACCGCCAACAGTTCGGCCAGCCTCGGCCGGAACTCCGGGTCGGAGGCGAGCCGCCCGCTGAAATTGGCCATCGCCACATCCGGTGCGCCGTCCCGCCGAACCACGCCTTCCAGATCCGCCAGGGACGCCGCCGTCAGCACCCGCACGCCCCGGCCGCACAGGTTCAGGCTGGTGGACAGGCTTTCCCGGGTGAGCGGCGTCTCGTCGTGCAGGATGGCTGTGACGGTCTGATCCTCCCCCAGGGGCCGCCCGCCCCCGGACATCCGGTAGTAGGAGCCGAACGGGCCGGAGTCGTTCATCGGGGCGGCGGTCAGGGAAATGTCGGCCAGGATGCGGTTGGGCGTGATGGTCGTGACCGATGGGGTGCGGCGGGCGGCGTTGGGCAAGCGCGCTCCGTCTTTGCACGGCAACATACAAGACCTCCTTCTGCCACACGCCATGGACACGCCGACCCGCGGAGTTGGCCAGGACCGCCGCCAACACCGCCGCCAACATCACTGTTGCGAAGACTTTGGCCCTGTTCGGTCAAATGAACCGGATCACGAGGGAAAGCGATGCCGCGACAGGATTTCGCGGCCGCTTTGGTGCTATAACATCCCAGGAGTTTTTGACCGTCAATCGCAAACAAGATCATAATACTGTGCGCAGATATCCGCAAAGTACCTCCAAATTAGTAAGTTTTTCAAAATTGTAACAGTGCCATCTGATTTTTGATTGCCAAATCCTGATAGATCTTCTCCCTATGGAAGAACAAGTCAGGGATTCGCTCAGCGCTTTCCTTCAGCGGGCAGCTCGGAAGGGCAGGTCAGCGGCGTCTTTTGTGGAAGGTCGGCATGGACGACGCTCCCCGTCTCCTGCCCTTGGGCGCGGATGGCGTTCCAGTCGGCCTCCGCGTCGTTCCAGAACCAGACCCGCTCCCCCAGATCCGTCAGATGGTAGCGGTTGCCGTAGAGCCGGTTGCCGGCGGCGACCACGGCGTTGTCGGCGTCCACGTCGGTGACGGCGCCGACGCGTGCGTTGGCGTTGCGGATGACGATGCGGTTGTCGAAGATCTCGTTGCCGACGGCGGGGGTGTAGGGGGCGCGGTCCTGGGACACCACCGTCACCGCGTTGCCGTAGCCGCCGGGCACGTCGATGTCGTTGCCGTAGACCTTCACGCCCTGCGCGCTGGAGATCAGGATCTGGGCGCCCCAGAACCAGCCCTGGCCGCGCTGCCCGTTGTCGGCGACCCGGTTGTTGCGGATCACCCCGTCGTAGCTGATCTCGTAGGTGATGCCGTTGTCGGCGTTGCCGAAGACCAGATTGTCCTCGATCACCAGCTGGCGCACGTCGATGTCGGCCCAGATGCCGGCGCCGACATTGTCGTGGACGCAGTTGCCGCGGATGAGTCCGCCGCTGGAGGATTCGGTGATCTTGCCGCCGCCGCCCTCCCAATGGAAGTCAACGCCGGCATAGCCGTTGCGGGCGATCTCGTTGCCGGCGATCAGGAAATCCGTCCCCGACCCGGAAAAGCCGGCATGGCCGTTGTCGAGGATGCGGTTGCCGAGGATGCGGCTGCCGTTGCCGGCGTTGACGCCGACACCGTGGTTCAGGCGGAGGACGGTGTTGCGGACGGTCCAGCCGGGGCCGAACTCCGCGTCCACCGCGGCGGCCTGGACGGGCGCGGCGTATTTCTCGATGGCCAACGCCTCGATCACGACGCCCGACGCCGTTCCGCCGAAGGCGCGGGGGGTGACGCTGGTCTCGACGGTGTGCCCGGTGGGGTCGTCGCCGATCACGATCTCGTCGGCGCCGTAATCGAAGAACCAGCGCCCCGGCCCGACGGCGGACCGGCTGCCCACATGCAGCATTGGCACGTCGTCGATGAACAGATCCTCCGGATGGGCGCAACGGGGAAAGCCGGAGCGGCAGAACTCCGCCGCGTTGACCCGGCCCTCCTGCGTCTGCCCGCGGGCGACCCAGACGGAGCCGCGGTGGACGAAGGCGGTCAGCCGCCGCGCCCCGCTCAACACCGCGCCGGGGGCGCCCTCGAACCGGTTGCGGTCCTTTGGAACGATGGATTGCAGGCGATGAACCCCGGCCTCGAGCCTGAAGCGCGTGCCGGGGGGATGGTGGTCCACCGCCGCCTGGATGTCGGCGCCGGGCCGCAGGGAGATGGTGGCGGGCTCCGCCCCGAACGCCACCATCGGAAGGCCCACGAGAAGGACGGCTGCGCCCGCGAAGAGGGCAGGGCGGAGGGCGTGCCGCCGGGGTGTGGCGCGTCCGGTGTCCATGGTGGCCTCGCTGCGTCGTCCGCGGCAAGGCGCCGGGCGGATCGAAAGGGCGGGCGGAAACGCTACCACGCGCGTCCGGCGGCCAGAATCGTCAAACCGGACGATCGACCTTGGTCGGGGCCGGACCCTGGCCGAAGGGAACCGGAGAGACCGCAGGCCGTTGCCCAAGGGCACATCCCCAATCGTTCGAGAGCGTGCCATGGCCTCCCGCATCGAGGATTACGCCCTTCTGGGAGACTGCGAGACCGCAGCCCTGTTGTCCGTCGAAGGTTCCATCGACTGGCTGTGCTGGCCGCGCTTCGATTCCGACGCCTGTTTCGCCGCACTGCTGGGAACGCCGGAGAATGGACGCTGGCTGTTGCGCCCCGGCGATCCCGACGCCCGCACGACCCGGCGCTACCGCGGCGACAGCCTGATCCTGGAGACAGATTTCGAGACGGCGGAGGGCGCCGTCACCATGATCGACTTCATGCCGCCGCGCGGGGAGGCGTCGGACGTCGTGCGCATCCTGCGCGGGCGGCGTGGGCGCGTCGCCATGAGGATGGATCTGACGCTGCGCTTCGGCTATGGGCACGTCGTGCCGTGGGTGACGCGGATCGGCCCAAACACCCTGCGCGCCATCGCCGGGCCGGACATGGTCGTCCTGCACACCAGCGCCCCGATCCACGGCGAGGATCTGAGCACCGTCGCCGACTTCACCGTGGCGGAGGGCGAGAGCATCAGCTTCGTGATGATCCATTCCCCCTCGCACCTGCCGCTGCCGGAGCCGGTCGACGCCGAACAGGCGTTGACGGAGACCGAGCGCTTCTGGGCGGAGTGGAGCGGGCGTTGCACCTACAGCGGCCTCTGGCGGGACGCGGTGGTGCGCTCGCTGGTCACGCTGAAGGCGCTGACCTACCGCCCGACCGGCGGCATCGTCGCGGCGCCGACCACGTCCCTTCCCGAACAGCTCGGCGGGGTGCGGAACTGGGACTACCGCTATTGCTGGCTGCGCGACGCCACCCTGACCCTGCTGGCGCTGATGAACGCCGGCTATCTCCAGGAGGCGCTGGACTGGCGCGACTGGGGCCTGCGCACCATCGCCGGCAGCCCCCAGCAGATCCAGATCATGTACGGCATCGCCGGCGAACGGCGTCTGCTGGAATGGGAGGTGCCCTGGCTGCCGGGTTACGAGGGCGCCAGTCCAGTCCGCGTCGGCAACGCCGCTGCCCCCCAGCTCCAGCTCGACGTCTATGGCGAGATGATGGACGCGGCGCATCAGGCGCGGATGCGCGGCATCGAGATCAGGCCGGAAGCCTGGCAGGTCCAGTGCGCCTTGCTCGACCATATGGAATCGGTGTGGGACCAGCCCGACGAGGGCATCTGGGAGGTGCGCGGCGGCGCACGGCATTTCACCCATTCCAAGGTGATGGCCTGGGTCGCCGTGGACCGTATGGTGAAGAGCGCGGAGAAGTTTAGCCTGGACGCGCCGCTGGAGCGCTGGAAGGCGCTGCGGCAGGCCATCTTCGAGGACGTCTGCGCCAACGGATTCTCGAAGGAGCGGAACAGCTTCGTCCAGCATTACGGCGCCAGCCACGTCGATGCGGCTCTGCTGATGCTGCCGATGGTCGGTTTCCTTCCGGTGGACGATCCCCGCATCCGGGGCACCGTCGCCGCCATCGAGCGGGAACTGCTTCAGGACGGCCTCGTCATGCGCTACCGGACGGAAAGAACCGACGACGGGCTTCCGGACGGGGAAGGGGTGTTCCTCGCCTGCTCCTTCTGGCTGGCCGACGTCTACGTCCTCCAGGGGCGTCAGGCCGAGGCCGAGGCCCTGTTCAACAGGCTGCTCGCCCTGCGCAACGATCTGGGCCTGCTGTCGGAGGAGTACGACACAAAGGCGAAGCGGCTGGTCGGCAACTTCCCGCAGGCCTTCTCGCACATCGCGCTGGTCAACACCGCCTTCAACCTGACCCGCGCGGAGAAGCCGGCGGAGCAGCGCCGGGACGGGGATTGACGACGGACAGGAAGAACCCCTCCCGCCGGTGAAGGCGGGAGGGGCGCGTTGGGCACACGGTCAGCGGATGTTGCTGCCCGAGGTGCTGCTGGAAGTGCTGGTGCGGTTGGTGCTGTCCGAGGTGCCGGAGGTCCCGCTCATGCCGGTCCCGGAGGTGCTGGAGGTTCCGGACGTGCCCGTCGTGGACCCGCTCATCCCGGTGCCACTCGTGCCGGTGCCACTCGTGCCGGTGTTGGAAGACCCGGTGGTGCCGAGCCCGGCCATGGCCGACGCCCCGGCGGTGGTGCCGGTGCCGCCGAAGGTCTGCTCGCGGACGCGCAGGTTGTTCTGCACATGGCGGACGCCGGAGATGGTCTCGGCCATGTCCTCGGCCCGGCGCTTGGTCCGGCGGTCGTCCACCGTGCCGCTCAGCGTGACCTCGCAATTGCTGACGGTCACGTCGATCTCCGAGGCGTCGATGTAGGGATCGTCGGTCAGGCGGTCGTTCACATCCTCGCGGATGCGGTCGTCGGAGCGGGTGTAGCCGCGCGGCCCGCGGCCCCGGTGATGCTGGGCGCCGGGATCGTCGTTGCGGGCGTCCATGCGGCGGCGGCGTTCGGCGTCCTCGTCGCCGAACCAGGAGGCCATCTCGTCGCCCGCCCGTTCGAAAAATCCGCGCTCCTCATTGCGGCCAGAGCCGCTTCCGCCGCCATAGCCCATCCGGCCGTAATCCCGGTTGCCATAGTCACGGCTGCTGTAGTCGCGGTTTCCGGTGCCGCGGGACCCGTAGTCCATCCCGCCGTAGTCCCGGCTGCCGTAGTCCCGGCTGCCGAAGTCGCGGCCGCCATAGGCTCCGCCGCCGTAATCGGACCGGCCATAATCGGAACGGCCGAAGCCGCCGCGGTAGCCGAAGTCCTGGCCGTAGTCGCCACGGTCGTCGTAATTCTGGCGATCATCGCGGGAACGCCAGTCGCGCTGTCCCTGGCCGAAGGAACCGCGGGACCCATAATCGCGGCCATAATCGCGACTGCCGGAGCCTTGGCCGTAACCTTGACCATAGGAACCCTGGCCGTAATCGCCCCGGCCCTCCTGCTGGCGCCAATAGTCACGGCCGTAGTCGTAGCCTTCGCGGCCCTGGCCCTCATAGCCGTAGCCGGGCTGGCGGCCACCGCCGCCCATCATGCCGGACCGGCCGGACTGGCCCGAACCGGACTGGCCCCAATTCGACGGACCGAACTCGTCACGGCCACGGTTCTGGTACGAACCGGCGCTCCACTCGCGGCTCTCGCCGCGTTGGCGGTCGCGCTCCCACCGGTCGTCGTCGCGGCGGGTGCCCTGGTCGTTCCTCCACCTGGATTCATAGTCGGACATGGGATGCTCCCCATTTGGACGGTGCCCGTTCGCCGGGCGTCCGAAAACAACAGGGGAGGCGCCGAAGGATCGCGGGGCGGCGTCGGCTTTGCCGTGCCTTTGCCATGCGCTTCGCACAGGCCAGCCAACCGGAGCGCTCCCGGGTACGCGCAACCGCCTGCAATTCAAGGGGGCGCGCCGTCCGCCGCCGCGCCGCGCGGAGGTCGCGGGGACACAGGCGCAAACGGCCCCTTGAATGTCCCCCCTTGAACGCCGCTGCGAAGGAAACATATGTGCAACACCGCCGGCGGATGGCCGTAACCTTCGGGTGACCGACCGGCGAACCCCTTTCCGGGTCATGATTCAGCGGTTGACCGGCGTCTTCATCTGGATTACTGGCTCGAACACCGCTCTCCCTGGCCGGTTCGGCCGGCTGCCTCGACCCATCCCCACGGTCCTGGCGCCGCCGATGGCCGGGGAGACCCCCGAGATCCGCATCGACACGCGATGCACGCCCGTCCGGCAGCGTTGAATGCCGGCTGAGATGTACTGAAGCAGAAGGACGAATGACGTTTGATAACAAGCGCCGCCGCGCGGCGCCCAAGGGCGGCAACCGCCCGAACTCGAATTTTGGCGGCAACCGCCCGAACACGATTGTTGGCGATGTGCGCAGCGGCAAGTCCGGCGGCCCGCGTTTCCAGAAGAACCAGAACCCCAAGCCCTACGAGCGGCCAAAGGCGACCCGTCCGCCGGGTGCGCCGGTTCCCGGCCCGGTGCCGGGCAACGACGAAATCCTGTTCATCCCGCTCGGTGGCTGCTCGCGCATCGGCATGAACATGGCCCTTTACGGCCATGCCGGAAAATGGCTGATCGTGGACGCCGGCGTCGCCTTCATGGGCGACGAGGCGCCGGGCATCGACAGCCTGATGGCCGATCCCTCCTTCATTGAGGAGCGGATGGACGAGGTGGTCGGGCTGGTCGTCACCCACGCCCACGAAGACCACATCGGGGCCATCCATCATCTGTGGCCGGGGCTGGAATGCCCGATCTACGCGACCCCCTTCGCCGCGCACGTGATCCGTGACCGGCTGAAGGAGACCGGCGGCCTGCGCCACGCCCGCATCCGGGTGTTCGAGCCGGGCGCCTCCTTCGAGATCGGCCCCTTCGGCATCGAGACCATCACCGTCACCCACTCGATCCCCGAGCCGGTGTCGGTGGCGATCCACACCAAGGCCGGCACGGTCCTGCACACCGGTGACTGGAAGTTCGACCCGCACCCGCTGGTCGGCCCGACCATGGACCTGGACGCGCTGAAGCGCCTGGGCGACCGCGGCGTCCTGGCGATGATGTGCGACAGCACCAACGCCAACGTCGACGGCACCACGGGGTCGGAGGCGGACGCCCGCGCCGGCCTGATCGAGGCCTTTGCCGGGCGCAAGGGCGCCATCGCGGTGACCGGCTTCGCGTCCAACGTCGCCCGCATGCAGGCGGTGGCGGAGGCCGCGGCGGCCCACGACCGCAAGGTGGTGCTGGTCGGCCGGTCGATGCTGCGCATGGAGAAGGCGGCCCGCGCCAGCGGCTATCTGGAGAAGGCTCCGGAGTTCATCTCCATCATGGAGGCCTCCTGGACGCCGCGCCGGAACCTCGTCTTCCTGTGCACCGGCAGCCAGGGCGAAGAGCGGGCGGCGCTGAGCCGTCTGGCCCGCGACGGCCACCGCGACCTGTGGCTGGAGAGCGGCGACACGGTGATCTTCTCCGCCCGCGCCATTCCCGGCAACGAGGTGGTGCTGGCCGACGTGCAGGACCATCTGAAGGCCAAGGGCGTGACGGTGGTGACCCCGGCCGACGCGCCGGTGCATGTGTCGGGCCACCCGAAGCGGGACGACCTGATCCGCATGTACGACCTGATCCGCCCGCGCTTCTCCGTGCCGGTGCACGGCACCATCGAGCATCTGGAGGCCCACGCCCGTCTCGCCCGCGCCTGCGGCGTGGAGCGGGCGCTGGTTCCGGAGGACGGCGACATCCTGCGGATCGCCCGGGAAGGCACCGCGGTGATCGGCCACATGGAGGCCAAGCGCCTCGCCAACACCGGGCGCGAACTGATCCCCTGGACGGGGCTTCCCGTCGCGGAGGATGCGGACGCCCTGGCTGACGCCGTGGAATCGATGGCCGCCTGACGCGGCCATCCTCCCTCACCGCCATCGTTCATCGGGCCACGAATCACCAGAAGGGGGACACCCGCCCTCCGTTCGCGCGCACCAGGGGCCGGTTCACGGCCCTGTTTTTTCTTGGAGAGTTGCCCATGGCTGGCTATCCCGCCGACCGGCTTTCCTTTCCCGACATCCTCGACCCGGTGCTGGAAGCGCCGGACGGGGACGACACCGCCCTCGACCGCGCCATCAACGAGGTGGCCGAGGCGCTGGCCGACAGCGGGACCCTGATCGTCGATGCCCTGGGCCAGGCGGCCTACGGCGTGACCGACGAGGAGGCCGTCCTCGGCCTGATCGACACCTACATCCGCGTCCTCCTGCATCTTGGCGAGGTGGAGGAGGCGGCGGACATGGGCGAAGTGATCGAGCGCATCCAGAGTTTCCAGCGCCGCCGCAAGCGCCGCGGCTCGCGCGCCTCCTGACCCCACCCTTTCCTCAGACTGGCGGGACGGTTCCGCCGGTCAGCCAGCGGGTCGCCAGGGCGCGCAGCCGCGCGGTCTGCTGCCGCTGGCGGTAGACGGACACGGCGTAGCCGATCCCGATGAAGCCGACGATCACCACCCAGAAGCCGAACAGGTAGCGCCAGTCCGCCCCCGCGGTCAGCAGCACCAGCAGGACCAGCGTCACCACTCCCGCCACCACCCCGCCGATGATGCGCATCCGCAGGAAGGCGGCCTCGTCGCTCTGTTCGAAATCCTCGGCCAGCGCCTGGATTTCCAGTCCGGCCTGACGGCGGGCCTCCGCCGCCGGGTTCAGCGCATCCATGCCATCTCCATTCCGTTTCGGGGCTCCGGCCCCCAGGCGCGATGATCCGTCACATTCGCCTGCTATGAAAGGAAGAACAGGCGAAACGCGCATCCGGCCCTCCGCCCTCACGGTGCGCATGGGCCGCATCGGGGGAGTCTCGAACCATGCAGACCGGCTATGTGCGCACCTATGAACGCATCGCCCCGCTCTATGACGCGCTGGATCTCGGTTACGAGGTGATGTGGAAGCGACGCCTGCGGCAGGGCACGTTCCGCGGGCTGTCCGGGCGCATCCTGGACGCCGGGGCGGGCACCGGCTGCAACATTCCCTTCTACCCCGCCGGCGCCCGCGTGACCGCGGTGGACGCCAGCCCGGCCATGCTGACCCGCGCCGCCCGGCGGGCGGGCCGGGTGGGGCGGGCGGTGGAGTTTGAGGTGCTGGACTTGGCCGCCACAGGCTACCCCGACGGCCATTTCGACCATGTGGTGGCGACCTTCGTCTTTTGCGTCCTGCCGGAGGAGCTTCAGGTGCCGGTGCTGGGCGAGATGCGGCGCATCCTCAAGCCGGAGGGGACGCTGCGCATCCTCGACTACACCCAGTCGGAGCGCTCGGCGGCACGGCTGTGGATGCGCGTGGTGTCGCCCTGGCTGAGCTTCGCCTTCGGCGCCCGCTACACCGCCGGCTACGAGGCCCATCTGCCGCAGGCGGGCATGCGGGCGGTGGACAGCCGCTTCGTGATGGGCGACTGCGTGAAGCTGGTGGAGGCCCGCGCGGTCTGAGCCGCCGGGCCTTTTCTCAACCAGTCGGCCGGCGGTCAGCCGGTGCGCCGCCGCTCGTGCGCCGGGACACCGCCGAAATGGTCGAGCGCCTGGACCAGCGCGTCGTCGAACACCTCGGCCTTCTCGGTGAAATAGTCGAAGTAGCCGTAATGGCGGCGCAGCGGCAGTTCGGTCAGCGAGCGGATGCGGTAGGCCGGGTCGTTCAGCGTGCCACGCTCCATCAGCTCGATCACCCGGCGCAGTCGTGCGACCTCCGCCTTGTAGGAGTTGGCGAACCACTGGCGGATCTTCCAGTTCTCCACTTCGAGCTGGTTGCGCGGCACCGGCCCGATCCAGGAGACGGGGAAGGGGGCGGCCACCGTCACCTCGTCGAAGCCGTGCAGTTCCGACAGGATGATGCTGCGGTGATAGGCGCCGTCGATCAGCCCGCCGGGGGCCTCCTCGAAACCGTAGAGATAGAGCCAGAGGGCGCTTTCCACCGCTTCCGCGGTGATGTCTTCCAGCCCGACCTCCCCGGCCATCAGACGCCGGGCGGCGGCGTTGCCGTGCAGCAGCCCGTTGCCGGAGCGGAAGTCGTAAGTGTTGAAGACGACGCCGACCTCGGCCTCGTTCAGGGTGCGGGCGATTTCGGCCACGGTGTCGCGGTCGCGCACCGGGGCGTACTGGCGGGCCGGCATCAGCCGCTCCAGCATCGCCGAGGGCGACAGCGGCACATCCAGCCAGCGCCGTGCATGCTCGCCCAGCACCGGGCGGAACACGCCCTTGTGCCCGAACATCGCGGTTTGCCAAGCCCGGAGCAGCCCGCCGGACGCCCCCGTGTGTTCGAGAAGCAGGCGGCGCACGTCCTCGCCGCGCAGCCAGGCGGCCAGCACGACGATCTGCCCGGAGGTCACCGTGAACAGGTCGGGCATCCGGTCCAGGCGGTCGAGCGCCGTCAGCACGCCCGCGCCGTGCAGGTTGAACCCACCGAAGCCGCCCAGGGCGACCGCATGTTTCTGCATGTCAAAAACTCCAACCGAAGAACAACCGGCCCGCACGGCGCCGCTGTCGCGAAGCACCGTCGGGCGGGCCCGCCGCCGTGCGCCCGCAGAAGAGGCTGCCGGGCGTGGCGGGGCGTTACTGCCGATATGTCAGGGAAAAATCAGGGCCGTCCGTCGTCAACCGGCGGCACGGCCGCCATCGAGGCGGTGAGGATTCAGGTCGTCCGTCCGACCTTTCAGGAACGCGTTCAGCCGGCCGAGCAGGGACCGGAGATGATCGGCGCGCATCCGCGCCGCCTTGCGGCGGATGAGCTGCAGATCGCGTTCGGAGGGAAGGGCGGAAGCGAAGTTCGAAGGCGTGTTCATAAGGGACCTCCTCAAAGGATTGAGAAGGCGTCTCCCCCTGGAGAAAGGGCTTATCGTTATGTTGCAGTGCACAATATAGGGCAGCGCCACTGCCCCGTCAAGGCTGGTCCGCTTTTTGTCCACCGCTTCCCGGTCGCGACCACCGGCCGGGGAGCGGCTCAGTCCCCGGTCTGGCTCAACGGATTGTGGTTCAGAAGATCCTGGATGGCGCTTTGAAGCTGCCGCGGCGTGATCGGCTTGCGCACCACGGCGAGCCCGAGCGCGGCAGCGTCGCGCTCGCAGTCTGTGCCGATCTCGCCGGTCAGGATGACGGCCGGAACCGGCGATCCGACCAGTCCGCGGATCTGCACGATGGCTTCCGTCCCGATCCGGCCGTTGCGCAACCTGTAATCGGCGATGATCAGGTCGGGCCGGCGGGCCAGCCCGCGCAGCCGGTCCAATGCCTGCTCCGCTGAGCCGGCCACCACGACCTCGTACCCCCATTCCTGGAAGATGGTCCGCAATCCCATCAGGACGATCACGTCGTCCTCGACCAGGACGGCCAGCCGTCCGTCGCCGGATGGGGCGGCCTCGGCCTCGGGGGCGGGAGGGGAGACGGCCGGGGCGGCGGCGCGCGGCGCCTCGATGGAGAAGACCGAGCCGTGGGCCGGTTCGGAGCGGACCGACACCGGATGGTTCAGCAGCCGCGAGAGCCGCTGCACGATGGCCAGCCCGAGCCCCAGCCCCTGGCTGCGGTCGCGTTCCGGATTGCCGACCTGATGGAACTCCTCGAACACCTTGGTCTGCTGCTCCGCCGAGATGCCGATGCCGCTGTCCTGCACGGTGATGCGCACGCTGCCGTTTGACGCCTGGCAGGACACGCGGACATAGCCCACCTCGGTGTAGCGGATGGCGTTCTCAACCAGATTGCGGAGCATCCGGCCGAGCAGCAGCCGGTCGCTGCGCACCGCCAGGTCCGCGCCGGGTTGGGCGACGGCGAACTCCAGCCCCTTGCTGGAGGCGATGGGGGCATAGGCCGCCTCGATCTCCTCCAACAAGGGGCGCAGGGGCAGCGTGACGATCTGTGGGGTGATGACGCCGGCATCCAGGCGCGACACGTCCAGCAAGCTGTCGAGAAGGTTCTTCAACGTCTCCAGCGCGCGCTCCAGAGAGGCCAGCGGGGCGCGCCCCTTGTCCGGATCGACGTGGCGTTGCAGGACGCCGGCGAACAGCAGGGCGGATTGCAGCGGCTGGCGCAGGTCGTGGCTGGCCGCGGCCAGGAATTTCGACTTGGAGACGTTGGCTTCGTCGGCCTTGGCCTTGGCGTCGCGCAGGGCCTCCTCCATCGCCTTGCGCCCGGTGATGTCGATGTTCAATCCGCTGAGCCGGACCAGACGACCATTCTCATAGACGGGGCGCCCGATCGCCATGATCCAACGCACCCCGTCGCGCGGATGAAGGATGCGGAACTCCCCGCGGTAACCGGGACGACGGGCCTCCAGCACGTCCTTCGTGAAACGGCACACCGAATCCCGGTCCGCAGGATGGACCAACTTGAAGAAGCTGTCCTCGCCGGGTGTGAAACTGTCCGGGGTGACGCCGTACAGCCGGTACATGCCGTCCGACCAGGCCAGCGTGCGGTCACGCAAGTCGAAATCCCAGATGCCGGCTTCCGACGCGGCCAGCGCGATGGTCAGCCGCTCCTCGCTGCGGCGCAGGGCCTCCTCCAGCGCCTTGCGCTCGGTGATGTCGAGGTTCAGGCCATTGAAATGCAGAGGCGTGCCGTCCGGATCATAGCTGACGCGCCCGATCGACGAGACCCAGCGGACGGCGCCGCCGGGCTGGATGATGCGGTACTCAAGCCGGATGTAGGCACGCCGCTCGGCGAGCATTTCCGTTTGAGCCTTCAGCGTGGCGATGTCGAAGTCGTCCGGATGGACCACGGACCGCCAGACGGCGCTGGTTGCCTCGTGCACGGCCGGGTCCAGGCCGAAGATGCGGAAGGTTTCCTCCGACCAGTGGCCCTGACCGGAGACCAGATCCCAGTCGAAGGAGCCCGCCATGGCCGATTCCAGGGCGAGGCTCAACCGGTCCTTGCTCTTGCGCAGATCGTCCTCGGCCTGGCGCCGTCGTGTGATGTCGAGAAGATAGACCGACAGGCCGTCTGCGTTGGGAAAGGCCCGCATCCAGAACCAGCGTCCGGTGCGCGCACCCTGGAACTCGGCGTCGGTGGGCATCTGCTCGGCCATCGCCTGATGGGCCTGATGCCACAGCGGCGTGTCCACCAGTTCCGGAAAGGCGTCCCACAGCGACCGACCGCGCAGGTCGCGGCCCTGGGCGACCAGGGAAACCGCCTTGTCGTTCAGGTAGGTGAAGCGCCAGTCGCGATCCAGCTCGATCACGCCGTCCACCGTGCTGCCGAGCACCGCCGCCATGCGCAGCGCGTTGCTGCGCGCCAGTTCATGCGCGCGCAGGAAACGCCACAGGCTCCAGCCTGCGGTCACTCCGGCGAACAGGAACAGCCCGGTAAAGATGACGAGGGTGCGCCGTGCCGCCGCGTTGACCGGCCGCATGGATTCGTCCTTGTCCAGGCTGACATGGAGGTAAAGGTTGGGGACGCCCGCGGCCAGCGGCGACACCGCGGTGATCCGCATCCGGCCCTCCGGCCCGGGTTCCTCGACCACACGCCGCTCGCCCCGGTCCAGCAGGGCCTGGTAAGGCGTGTGCAGCGGTCGGCCGACGGTGTCCGGCGTTTCGGGCTGGTGCGCCAGGACGATGCCGGAGCGGTCGGCGATCACCACCTCCGCGTCCTCCGGCAGGCTTTTCTCGCGAAGGAACAGGTTCAGCCAAGTGGTGTCGAGGAGCGCCGTGACCACCCCCGCCGGAACGCCGTTCTCGTCCTTGTAGGCCAGAGCGAAGGGGATGGAGGGGCGTCCCGTGGTGCGCGAGGTCAGGGTGGCCCCGTTGGTCTGCTCCCCCGTGGTCAGTGCCTCCCGCCAATAGCTGCGGTCGGCGACCGAAAGGCCACGCGCCCGCGGTTCGGTGGAGCACCAGATGGTCCCGGACCGGTTGCTGACGCTCACCGCCAGATACGGGGGAAACTTCGCCTTGATCCGAAGAAGTGTGTCCTGGCAGGCCGCTGGAGACAGTTGTCCTATGCCCATCTCTGTGAGAGCAACCAAAACGTGTTCAATGTCGTCGGCGATGCGCTGCTGCTCGGATTCGACCTGATCCAAAAGCTGCATCGACTCCAGGCGGATTTCCGCTTCCCGGGACTTGCGCAATTCCAGGATGTTGTGCACTTCAAAAGCGATCAGCGGTAACGCAACCACAAGGAAAAGAATCGACAACCGACGCGCCGACCATCCAGGCCGCTGGTCCGGCTCGCTGGTCTTCACCCGTATCTCCCCACTCCACCCTTCTGCGGGGAAAGACTGCCAGAATACGATGGTAATTGAAACAGGCTGTCCGTTCTATCCCGGTTGCCAGTTCTCTTTTTCTTGAAAAGGCTGTTACAGCATGGGTGGCGTGTAACCGCAGGTGGCCTCCACCGCCGCGGCCAGCCGCAGAACCGCCGCGTCGGACAGGCGCGGGCCGGCGATCTGGAGCCCCACGGGAAGCCCGCCGCGCTCCGTCAGCCCGCAGGGGACCGAGCAGGCCGGCGCGTAGCAGTGATTGAACAGCGGCGTGAAGACCGCGTGGCCGCGCGGCGTCACCGGGCGCCCGTTGATGGTGGCGGGGCCGAGCCGGTCGAACGGCCATGCGGTGACCGGAGTCGTCGGGCATACCAGCAGGTCGTACCGCGTGAAGAGGGCGGCCAGCGCGCGGTACGCCTCCTCCCGCAGATGCAGGGCGCGGGCGACCTCCGCGCCGCTGGTGCGCAGGCCGGCCTCGATCTGCTGCCCGATGTCCGGGTCGAACAGGTCCGGCGTCGTGCGGTAGCGCTCGCCGTAGAGCGCGGCGAGACCGGCGAACTGCAGGGGCATCAGGCCGCTTTCCCCGGCCCCCTCGGGCCAGACCGGGTCGGCCTCCTCGACGATGGCCCCGGCGTCGGCGAGGCGGTGGACGGCGCGCTCCACGCAGGCCGCGACCTCCGGATCGACCGGGGCGTCGAGACCCAGCCGCCGGCTGTAAGCGACGCGCAGGCCCGCCGGGTCGGGATCGGCGGCGGCATGCACGAACGAGCCGGACAGCGCCACCGATTGCGGGTCGCGCGGGTCCGGACCGGTCAGCGCGTCGAGCGTCAGCGCCACGTCGGCGACCGAGCGGGCCATCTGGCCGATCACCGAGTTGCCGAACACCGGCTCGGCGAAGCCGATGGGGTGGGGGACGACTCCGGCCGACGGCTTCATGCCGACCACCCCGACATGGGCGGCGGGCCGGCGGGTGGAGCCGCCGCCGTCGGTGCACAGCGCCAGCGGCGCCAAGCCCGCCGCCACCGCGCTGGCCGCCCCGCCGGAGGAGCCGCCAGGCGTCAGCGCCACGTCCCAGGGATTCCGGGTCGGGCCGTGCAGCAGATTGGTCGTCACCCCCTTGCAGGCGAACTCGGAGCAGTTGGTGATCCCCGCGAAGACGGCGCCCGCGGCGCGCAGCCGGGCCACCGCCACCGCATCCTCCGGCGCCACGAAGTCCTCGAACAGCCGCGATCCCTGGCGGACCGGCTGGCCGCGCACCCAGATGTTGTCCTTCACCGTGAAGGGCACGCCCAGCAACGGCAGCGCCTCGCCCCGCGCGGCGCGCGCGTCGGCAGCCTGCGCCTCCGCCCGCCCGGCCTCCGGGTCGAAATGGACAATGGCGTTCAGCCGCGGATTCTCCGCCGCGATCCGCTCCAGCAGATCGTCATAGAGCGCGACGGCGCTGACCGCGCGGGCGGCGACCTGTTCGGCGATCCGGCGGGCGCTCATCGTACGCATGGGGTGTCCTCGGCAGCGGTGGAAAGGTCGGGGGTGGGGGCCGGGGGAAGGGGGACGACCAGCGCCGCGGCGCCGACCAACGCGGCGGCGGCGGCGGCCAGATAGCCGGCGGAATAGCCGAAGCCCCCCGCGACCAGAAGGCTGAACAGCGCCGGCCCGGCGACCAGCCCGGCGTAGGCGATGGCGAGCATGCCGCCCGTCGCCTCGCCCGCCCGGCCCGACGGGGCGAGGCGGGCGACCTCCGCGACGAACAGGCCGTTCCAGCCGCTCGCCGACAGCCCGAAGGCGGCGCAAACGGCCAGAAAGGCGGGCACCGGCCAGCCGGGGTTGGCGATGGCGACGAGGGCGGCGGCCACGCTCATGGCGACGCCCAGCCCGGCGAGGATGACGCGGGGCGTCGCCCAGCGCGTCGCCACGAGGCCCCAGCCGACACGCCCGACCAGCCCGGCGCCCTGCGCCACCGCCAGCGCCGTTCCGGCCAGCGGCAGGCTCCAGCCCAGGCCGGTCACCGCGAAGCTGACCAGGAAGCCGTTCAGGCAGAGCTGCATGGCGGAGAAGGCGCAGACTGCCATGGCCAGCCGGCGCAGCGCCGGTTCCCCGGCGACCAGATCGAGTGCCCGCTTCAGCGTGCCGCGGCCGGCGGGGCGGGGGGCGGCGCGGTCGTCGCCGTCGTGGCGGCGGGCCAGCGGCTCCAGGACGAGGGCCAGGACGGCGGTGGCGCCCGCCACGATCATCAGGCTCGCTTGCCAGCCGAGGGACAGGACCAGCAGCGGCACGGCGAAGCCCGCGGCCATGCCGCCGAACTGGTTGCCGGTCTGGCGCAGCGAGAAGACCAGCGGCCGCTTCTCCGGCGGGGTGAGTCGGGACAGCAGCTGCGTGCTGGC
This sequence comes from Azospirillum himalayense, assembly GCF_042657465.1. Taxonomy (NCBI): domain Bacteria; kingdom Pseudomonadati; phylum Pseudomonadota; class Alphaproteobacteria; order Rhodospirillales; family Azospirillaceae; genus Azospirillum; species Azospirillum himalayense. The sequence continues at coordinate 71,245 of NZ_JBHSLC010000001.1, forward strand.
CGGCGTCTCCGGTCCGAAGGCGAAGCCCAACGCCAGCGCCCCCAGCAGGAAGGCGATGGGAAGGGCGCTGGCCGACAGCAGCGCGGCCCCGGCGGCGGCGAGCAGGCAGGCTTGGCAGGTGCGGATCGCCCCCCAGCGCGCGATCAGCCCGCCCGCCCCCAGCGACGCGGGGATGGCGGCGGTGAAGACGACCGCGGTATAAAGGCCGAGAAGCCCCGGATCGACCCCCAGGTCGGGCGCCGCCTGCGGCGCGATCACCGGGATGGCGAAGAGACACAGCCCGACGAACGCCTGAACCGCCGCCATGGCGATCAGAGGCAGCAACCAGACGTTCATGGGGACTCCACAAAGGAAAGGGACGGGCCGATGGCCGGCGGGATTTCGTTGCATGCGGTGGATGTGGCGCGCGGGGTGCCCGCCGAGGGGATGCGGGTGGAACTCTATGCTTTGCGGGACGGACAGCGGGACAGGCTAGCGGAAAGCCGTTTGTGTGCCAATGGCGCGCTTGACCATCCGGTGGTCGGCGGCGCGGGCGTGACGGCGGGCGTCTACGAGGCGGTGTTCCACATCGGTCCCTGGCTGCGCGCGCAAGGCGTGGGAGCGGCGGAACCGGCCTTCCTGGAGGAGGCGCCGTTCCGCTTCACCGTCACCGATGTGGCGCAGCACTACCATCTGCCGCTGAAGTTCACCCCCTGGGGCTATTCCCTGTTCCGCGGGGCGTGAGTTTCGGGTCTTGGGCTTAGCGGAGCTGGCGCGACAGGCCGGCGACTCGCTCCATCACCACCATCGCCAGAACGGTGACGGCGATCAGCACGCCGGACACCGCCGCGGCGCGGACGTCCAGGCTGTTCTCCAGGATCTGCCACATGCGGATGGGCAGCACCTCGTTGCGGGCGTCGGCCATGAACAGCGACACCGGGATGTTGTCGAAGCTCGACATGAAGGCGATGAAGGCGCCGGCGCCGATGCCGTTGCGGATGGTTGGCAGCGTCACCCGGCGGAAGGTGTAGAGGCGCCCGGCCCCCAGGCTCTCGGAGCTTTCCAGCAGCGCCGGGTCGAGCTGGGCGAGGCTCGCCAGCGTGGTGCGCAGGACGTAGGGCACGCTGACCACGATATGGCCGATCGCCAGCGTCAGGAAGGACAGCTCCACCCCCGCCGTGCTGAAGAACACCAGCGAGGCGAGGCCGAAGGCCAGCGCCGGCAGGACCAGCGGCGACATGAACAGGGCGTCCAGCCCGCGCGCCCAGGCGCGGCGGCTGCGCCCGATGGCGAGCGCCGCGGCGGTGCCCAGCACCACCGACACGGCGGTCACCACGGCGCCCAGCTTCAGGCTGACCAGCGCGGCGTCTTGGAGCTGCCACGCGTCGATCAGCGAGGCGTACCAGCGCAGGCTGTAGGAGGGCGGCGGGAACTTCAGCGAATAGCCGTCGGTGAAGGAGGTGACGAGCACCACCAGCGTCGGCGCCGCCAGCAGCAGCAGTGCCGCGCCGGCGAGCGTGCCCATGACGAGGCCGAAGGAGGCGCTTCCCAGGGTCGGGCGCTGCATGTCAGGCATGGACGTACCCCTTGCTGGCGCGGCCCAGCAGATTGAACAGCATCACCACACCCAGCACCGACACCATGAAGACGATGGAGATGGCGGCGGCGAAGGGCCAGTTGTGGAGCGTGATCGTCTGTTGATAGATGTATTGCGGCATGAACAGCATCTGCCCGCCGCCGACCAGCGACTGGGTGATGAAGGCGGTGACCGCGGCGGCGTAGGTCAGCAGGCACCCCGCGACGATTCCCGGCAGGCTCAGCGGCAGCGTCACCTTGAGGAAGCCCCGCCACGGCCCGGCGCCCAGCGCCGCCGAGGCGTCGAGCAGGTTCGGGTCGAGCCGCGACAGGGTGGTGATGAGCGGCAGCACCATCAGCGGCATCTGCACCTGCACCAGGGCGGCGACCAGGCCGCCCTCGGTGTAGAGCAGGCGCAGCGGCGTTTCCGCCAGACCCAGCGACAGCAGCAGGTTGTTGACGATTCCGTCACGCCCCAGAATGACGATCCAGGCGAAGGTGCGGACCACGACGGAGGTCAGCAGCGGCAGGATGATGATCAGGATCAGCGCCGATTGCATCCGCGGCCCGCTGCGGGTGTAGAGCCAGGCCAGCGGATAGCCGAACAGCAGGGTCAGCGCCGTGACCTTCACCCCGAGCAGCAGCGTGCTGCCGAGCACGGCCAGATTGAAGGTGTCGCCGAAGAAGCGGATGTACTGGTCCAGCCCGAACCGCGTCATCTCCGCGTCGGCGTAGAGGCTGACGGCGACCAGCAGAAGCAGCGGCGTCACGAAGAACACCGCGAAGAAGGCGGCCAGCGGCAGCGCCAGCGTCCATTCCCGCCCGATGCGGGGCCGTGCGGCGGTCGCGGGTCCGGCGAGGCCGGGGGCGGTGATGGCGGTCATGGGGTGGGGTCCTGTGGGGGAACGGGGAGTGGCTGCGCCGGGCCCCCCTCCCAGCCTCCCCCCGCTTTGCAGGGGGAGGAGATAAAGCCCTCCCCTGCGAGAGCGGGGATGGTTGGGTGGGGGCCCGTTTCCCGCACTTACACCTTGATCTCCTTGTTGAACCGCTCGATCCAGCCGGCGCGGTTCTGGTTGATCACCGACCAGTCGTGGAACACGAAGGAGGCCTTCAGCTCCTCCTGGTCCTTGGCGATCATGCGGGCGATGTCGCCGTCCATCTGCACCTTGGAATTCGTCGGGATGACGTAGAAGGGCGCCTGCATCAGCTTGGTCTGGACCTCCGGCGCCATGGCGGATTCGATCAGCGCCGCCGCCAGCTTGGCGTTGGGCGAATTCTTGGTGATGTGGGCGGTGGTCAGGAAGGCGATGGTGCCGGTCTTCGGCTTGGCGAACTCCACCGGCACGCCGCGGGCGCGCAGGATCTGGATGGCGTTAAAATTGCCCGGCGAAATGTCGATCTGGCCCTGCTGGAACAGGGTGGCGAGCGCGCCGGGGTTGGGGGCGACAGCGCCGAGATTCGGCTGAAGCTCTTTCAGGGCGGCGAAGGCCGGCTCGATGTCGTTCTCGCCGCCGCCGCGGGTCTTCGCCAGCTCGACCATGAAGGCGGTGCCGAGCGTCGAGTTCATGTTGGTGATGCCGACCCGGCCCTTGTACTCCGGCTTCCACAGGTCGTCCCAGCTCGTCGGCGGGGTCTTGATCTTCTCCGGGTTGTAGGTGATGCCGACCGCCTGGAAGAAGATGCCCGGCCCTTCGGGAAGCTGCGCCACCGGCAGCAGGTCCTGGTAGTTCTTGCTGTCCGCGACGGGGAAGGGGGCGGCCAGATCCTGGCCGATCACCGACAGGCGCGGGCCCGGGTCCATCAGCATCACGTCGATCGGCGGGTTCGCCTTGGCGGCGGACACCTTGGCGATCATGTCCACCGACAGCATCGGGTCAAGCGCGATGTCGGCATTGCCCGTGGCCTTGCGGAAATGCGGGACGATGACGTCGCGGTGGGCTTCCTCCCAGCTTCCGGTGAAGGTGGCGAACACCAGCTTGCGCGCCTGCGCCCAGCTCATGCCGGGGAACAGGGACATGGCGCCGAGCGTGAGGCCGGCGGCAAGGATCTGGCGGCGGTCGAGGGTCATCGGCAGGCACTCCAGGGGGAGGAGAGAAGGGGGAGGGGATGGCGTCAGGCGCCCGCGGGAACGGCGAAGGCGCGGCAGGTCTGGGGGGAGACGGGCTGCAGCCGGACCGGCGTGCCGGGCGCGCGCAGCGCGGCGCCGGCCACGCGCGGCTCGGTCACCTTCACCTGCCCGCCGTCGGCGGTGCGCACCTCGTAGACGACCACGGGGCCGAGCGGCAGGGCGAGTTCGACGGTGCCGGCGATCTGCTGGGGCGCCGCCTCGGTGGCGAGCCGCAGGTTTTCCGGGCGCACGCAGAGGATGGCGGGGTCGCCTACGGCCAGCGTGGCGTCGGGGGTGACGGCGGTCAGAACGGTGCCGGCCTCCAGCGCCACCTCGGCGACGCTGCCGGAGGCGCGGACGACGCGGCCCCGCAACTGGTTGGCGCTGCCGACGAAGCCGTTGACGAACAGCGTGCCGGGACGGTCATAGACGTCTTCCGGCGTGCCGAACTGTTCCAGCTTGCCCCGGCTCAGCACGGCGATGCGGTCGGCCATGCTCAGCGCCTCCTCCTGGTCGTGGGTGACCATGATGGTGGTGATGCCGAAGCGGCGCTGGAGCTGCTTGATCTCGATCTGCATGTCCAGCCGCAGATTCTTGTCGAGCGCCGCGAAGGGCTCGTCGAGCAGCAGGATGCTCGGCTGGATCGCCAGGGCGCGGGCCAGCGCCACGCGCTGCTGCTGCCCGCCGGACAGCTGCTTGGGGAAGCGGTCGCGCATGGCGTCCAACTTCACCAGCCCCAGCATCGCCTCCACCCGCGCCCGCACGGCGTCGCGGGCGGCACCCCGCGCCTCCAGCCCGTAGGCGACGTTCTGCGCCACGGTCATGTGCGGGAACAGCGCATAGTTCTGGAACACGATGCCGACGCCGCGCCCGGCGGGCGGCAGGCTGTCGACCACCCGGTCGCCGATGACGACGCGGCCCAGCGTCTGCGCCTGGAAACCGGCGAGGATGCGCAGCAGCGTGGTCTTGCCGCAGCCGGACGGTCCGAGCAGGGCCACCAGCTCGCCCGCCTTGATCTCCAGCGTCACGTTGTCCACGGCGGTGGAGGCGCCGAAGCGGTGGGTGATGCCGTCCAGCGTCACCGCGACGCCCGCGGGGCTCACGGCGGCCTCCGCGTCGGGCTGCGGGGCCGGATGATGGTGCGAACGGGCGGATTGGAGTGCGGCCATGGGGCGTATCCTGGTGGGGCGCACCGGCGGGAACCCCCGGTGGCGCGACGCAGGACATTGGGAGAGCAACACGCGTGCCACCCCGGCGGCTTCACGGTCGGGCTGGCCGCGAGAACCCGCACACTCTGGTGTCCGCTTGAAAAGGGCGGTTCGGGCACGGCGCGAAGCTGGGCAGACTGCCCGCTGAATATGCCTAAATTTTCAGCGCAGCCTTGGTCTTGACCATGGCGCCTGATAAATGGGCAAGGACGAGTACGGATAAGGGGGGCACCGGGATCAGGCGAAGCGGGCGACCTCGCGCCGGGAGGGCGGGGTGCACGGCGACCGCGACGGTCTGCGTGGGGCCATTCGCCCGAGCCTCCCGGCAACAGCCCTGCGGCCGAGCCGATTGCCAAGACGGAAACACCGTGCCACGGTGCGCCGCACGCGAAAACCAGAGCGGGACAAGGCGGTGGCGTCGGGCGGGATGCGCGATCTTCGGTTGGATTTTTTCCGTGGGCTGGCCTTGTGGTTCATATTCGTGGATCACATTCCGGGCAACCAGATCGCCTGGGTGACGATGCGCAACTTTGGTCTCAGCGACGCGACCGAGGTGTTCGTCTTCATCTCCGGCTACACGTCGTCGCTGGTCTATGCGCGGATACTGGAGCAGCATGGCTGGCGGTTCGCCGCGGCCAAGGTGCTGGATCGCTGCTGGACGCTTTACATCGCCTATCTCTTCCTGTTCATCGCCTTCACGGCGCAGGTCGCCTACACCGCGCGGGTCTTCGACAACCCGCTGTTCACCGAGGAAATGGGGATCGCCGGCTTCTTCGCCGATCCGGCGGTGTCGCTGGTCCAGGCGCTGGCGCTGAAGTTCCGCCCGGCCAACCTGGACATCCTGCCGCTCTACATCGTGCTTCTGCTGTCCCTCCCGGTGGTGCTGCCGGTGCTGCGGCGCTGGCCGCTGGTGCTGCTGGCCGGGTCGGTCACGCTCTACGCGGCGGCGCGCCTCCTGGACTGGAACCTGCCGACCTATCCGGACGGCGGCGTGTGGTTCTTCAATCCCTTCGCCTGGCAACTCCTGTTCGTGCTGGGGGCCACCATGCAGCGGCTGCCCGAGGTGGCGGCGGCGCTGACGACGCGGCGGACGGCATTGCTCTGGCTGGCGGGGGGGTATCTCTTCGCCTCGCTCCTGCTGGTGATCTCCTGGCAGATCGCGCCGATGGCCGCGCTGATGCCGGTGTGGCTGGCGGAAATCCTCTACCCGATCAGCAAGACTGACCTCGACCTGCTGAGGCTCGCGCATTTCTGCGCGCTGGCCTACGTCGTCCTGCAGATCGCGCGGTTCGACAGCGCGTGGCTTCGTTGGCCGGCGCTGGCGCCGGTGATCCTGTGCGGGCGGCAGTCGCTTCAGGTCTTCTGCCTGGGCATCTTCCTGTCCTTCGCCGGCCAGACGGTGCTGAACCACTGGTCCGCCTCGCTTTTTGCCCAGTTTTCGGTCACACTCGCCGGCATCGCCGTGATGGTGGCGGCCGCGCGGGTGCTGACCTGGTATCAGTCCGTGGGACGGCGGCCACGCCAACCGGCGTCCACCCCGCCCGCGGCACCCGCCGCTCCACTGGCCCCTGCCGCCAAAGCCCCAGCCAAGGACCCGAGCGCATGAAGCGCGCGACCGTCTTGACCCTGGCCCTCCTCGCGGGACTGACCGTATCCATCGGCATGGGTGTCGCGCAGGCGGCGTCGGAGACGCCCGGCGATCCCTGCGCCGTTCCGGAATCCGTCTACACCGTCGACGGCGCCCTGCCGCGCGCCTGGGAGCGGCTGAAGCGCGGCGGCGCGCTGCCCATCCTGGTGCTGAACTCGGCCAGCTCGCGCCCCGACACCGCCTACCCGGTGCTGCTGGAGAAGGAACTGGCGGCCCGGCTGCCCGACCGCAAGGTCAGCGTGACCGTTCGCAACGCGCCGGGGGCGACCGCGCAGGAGATGCTGCCCATCCTGAACCGGGAGCTGGCCGCCTCCTCCGCTTCCCTGCTGGTCTGGCAGGTGGGAACGGCGGACGCCATGCGGAACATCGGGCCCGACAGCTTCGGGGAGGCGCTGGGCCGCGGCATCGCGGCGGCCCAGGGGCGCGGCGCCGACGTGATCCTGATGGACATGCAGTACAGCCCGCAGACGGCGCAGCTCATCACGTTCCAGCCCTACCTGGACTATATGGAATGGGTGTCGCAGGACAGCGACGTGGTCCATTTCCCCCGTTTCGAGATGATGCGGCATTGGTTCGAGGATGGCCGCGTCGGCTTCTCCCCCGATTCCAAGGAGGAAAAGCTGCAGGCCTACCAGTTCGTCCATCGCTGCCTCGGCCGCATCCTGGCCGACACCGTGTCCACCATGATCGACCGCGCCGGGAGACCCGCCCCGTGACAGGCACGCCCGCCCCCCGGACCCGTGGCCGGAGGGCCGCCGTCCTCTCCGCCGCCCTGCTGTCTCTTGTCCCTTTCCTCGCCGGCCTGACGGCCAAGCCCGATCCGGTGCGGGCGGCGGCCTGCGCCGTGTCCGTGCAGACCGCCGACCTCGCCGTGCCGCTGCCGCGCAGCGCGCGGGCGCTGGCCGCCGGCGGGCCGCTGCGCATCGTCGCCATCGGCTCCTCCTCCACCGCCGGGGCGGGGGCCAGCAACGCGGGGCACAGCTACCCGGCGCGGCTGGCCGAGCATCTGGGCGCGCGTTACCCCGGCCTCGCCCTGACCGTTCTCAACAAGGGCGCCAACGGCGAGACCGGGCCCGACATGCTGAAGCGGTTCCGGCGCGACGTGCTGGACGAGGCGCCCGATCTGGTGATCTGGCAGGTGGCGGCCAACACCGTCCTGCGCGGCGACGATCCCGACGCGGCGGAGCAGGTGATCCGCAGCGGGGTGCGGACGTTGAAGGACGCCGGGCTGGACGTCGTGCTGATGGATTTGCAATACGCCCCGGCCATGCTGGCGAAGCCCCGGCACGAGGAGATGGAGGAACGCATCGCCCGCGTCGCGGCGGAGGAGGGGGTGGGCCTGTTCCACCGCTACGCGGTGATGCGCCAGTGGGTGGAGACGCGGCAGGCCGCCCTGAGCGATCTGGTCGGGCCGGACGGCATCCACCAGAACGACTTCGGCTATGACTGCGTGGCCCGCACGCTGGCGGCCTCGCTGCACGACGCGCTCAGTGTGCGGACCACGGGGAGGGTAGCCGTGAAGCCGTGAGGGACGGGGTCGCGGAGTCGTTGCCCCCACCCCAGCCCTCCCCCGCTGACGCAGGGGAGGGAGATAGGCGCGAAGCGGCGGCAGTTCCCTCCCCTGCGAAGCAGGGGAGGGTTAGGGAGGGGGCCAGCGATGGCGGAACCCCAGCTCCCGTTCCAGGAAGCGGGCGCAGCGCAGCAGCCGGTCCTCCTCATAGGGGCGGGCGATCAGTTGCAGGCCGATGGGCAGGCCGTCCGCCGTCCAGCCGCAGGGGATCGACAGGCAGGGGAAGCCGATCAGCGACACCGTGTAGGTGATCGCCAGATAGTCGATGATGGTGGACAGGCGGAAGCCGTTGATCTCCGTCACGTCGCCCTGGGCGTTGGGGAAGGGCGGCACGCTGGCGCTCAGCGTCATCAGGATGTCGTGGTCGCGGAAGAAGGCGGCGAAGCGGCGGTAGAGGGCGCTGCGCTGGGCCTCCGCCCGCAGATAGTCGGCGGCGGTCAGCCCCTTGCCCCGCGCGATGTTCCAGGCGACCGACGGGCTCAGCCGGTCGCCGTCCTGCTCCAGCGTCCGGCCGTAGGTGTGGAAGATGTGCGCGGCGCGCAGCGTGCCGAAGGCGGCGCTGGCCTCCCGGCAGTCGGGCGTGGCCTCCACGAAGTCCCCGAAGCGGCCCTCCAGCCCGCGCATCACCGCCTCGAACCGCTCGGCCAGCCCGAGGTCGATCAGGGCGGAGCCAAGGTCCGTGCTCCAGGCCACCCGGAGCGACAGCGGGTCGAGCGCGTCGAGGTCCGGCACCGTCCATTCCGGCACGGGAAGAGAAGTCGGGTCGCGCGGGTCCGGCCCACTGACGGCGGCGAGCGCCAGCGCGGCGTCGGCCACGTCGCGGGCGAGAAAGCCCTGCGTCGCCAGCCCGTCCCAGGCCAGCGCGCGGCCCGGGCTGGGGATGCGTCCCGGCGTCGGGCGCAGCCCGACCACCCCGCAGAAGCTGGCCGGCGTGCGCACCGAGCCGCCGAAGTCGGTCCCCTGGGCCAGCGGCACCAGCCCGGCGGCGACCGCCGCGGCGCTGCCGCCGCTCGACCCGCCGCTGGTCTTGCCGAGGTCGTAGGGGTTGGCGGTCGGCCCGCACAGCTCGTTGCCGGTGATGGCGCCGAAGCCGAACTCCGGCGTGTTGGTCTTGCCGACGATGATGGCGCCCGCCGCCTTCAGCCGGGCGACGCTGAGGTCGTCGGTGTCGGGGATCAGATCGGCGTAGAGGGTGGAACCGTAGGTGGTGCGCAGCCCCGCCGTCAGCGTCAGGTCCTTGACGCCCACCGGCACGCCGTGCAGCGGGCCGAGCGGCGCCCCGGCCTCGACCCGCCGGTCGGCGGCCTCGGCGGCGGCGAGGGCCGCGTCGGGGGCGACGGTGATGAAGGATTTCAGCCCGCCGTCCAGCGCCGCGATGCGCTCCAGGCTCGCCGCCACGAGGTCGCGCGCCCGGAAGCGGCGGGTGCGCACGCCCTCCGCCATGTCGGTGGCGCCGAGGCGGAACAGGTCGGGTGTGCTCACGGGCAAAGTCTCCGGTTGCGGCGGGCCGAGTTTAGAACGGCAGGACGGGGGCGGGCGAGCCCTTGGGCCGCGCCGGGGCGGGCAGGCCGCAGGGCAGGAACTCGCCGCGCCCGGGCTCGGCCAGCAGTTCGCCGTCGCGGCAGATCACCGCGCCGCGGGACAGCGTGACGACCGGCCAGCCGGTGACCTCGATCCCCTCATAGGGCGTGTAGTCCACATTGTGATGCAGGATGCCGTTGGTGATGGTGACCGTGCGCGACGGGTCCCACAAGGCGATGTCGGCGTCCGCCCCCACGGCGATGGTGCCCTTGCGCGGGTGCAGGCCGTACATGCGGGCGGGGTTGGCGGCGGTCAGCTCGACGAACTTGGTCAGCTCCATCCGGCCCTTCATCACGCCTTCGGAGAAGAGCAGCGGCAGTCGGGTCTCGACGCCGGGGATGCCGTTGGGGACGCAGCGGAAGGGCGCTTGCTCGCCATGCACCTTCTTGCCGCCCGGCCCGTCGAAGCGGAAGGGTGCGTGGTCGGAGGAGAAGACCTGGAAGGCGCCGCCGGTCAGCCCGTCCCAGATCACCTTCTGGTTCGCGGCGTCGCGCGGCGGCGGCGAGCAGATGCACTTGGCGCCCTCGAACCCCTCTCCATCGAGATCATCGGCGGTCAAAAACAGGTACTGCGGGCAGGTCTCGGCGTAGATGCGCAGGCCGCGCCCCTGCGCCCAGCGGATCTGCTCCACCGCGTCGGCCCCGGAGACGTGAACGATCAGGATCGGCACGTCCACCAGTTCCGCCAGGGAGATGGCACGGTGGGTGGCCTCGCGCTCGGCCACGCGGGGGCGCGAGACGCCATGGAAGAAGGGAGCGGTCTGGCCGGCGCGCTCCAGCTTCTCGGTCAGCCAGGCGATGCAGTCGGCGTTCTCCGCGTGCATCATGACCATGGCGCCCTCGGAGCGGGCGATGTCCAGCACCTCCAGGATCTGGCGGTCGTTCAGCTTCAGCGCGTCGTAGGTCATGTAGATCTTGAAGGACGTGTAGCCCTCGCGGATCAGCGCCGGCAGCTCCTGGCCCAGCACCTGCTCGGTGGGGTCGGTGACGATGAGGTGAAAGGCGTAGTCGATCAGCGGCTTCCCGGCGGCGCGGCGGTGATAGTCGTCCACCGCGGCGCGCAGCGTCTTGCCCTTCTCCTGGCAGGCGAAGGGCAGCACCGTCGTGGTGCCGCCGAAGGCCGCGGAGCGGGTGCCGGTCAGGAAATCGTCGGCCATGACGGACTCATCGCCGGTCGGCTGGTCAAAATGGACGTGGCCGTCCACCCCGCCCGGCAGGACGAGCAGCTCGGCGGCGTCGATCTCCTCCCGCCCGGCGGCCAGCCCCTCGCCGAGCGCGGCGATCCGCCCGTCGCGCACGCCGACGTCGGCCTTGAACACGTCCGACGCGGTGGCGACCGTGCCGTTGCGGATGACCAGATCGAAGTTCATCGTCGTTTCTCCCATTGTGACGCACGGGCCCCCACCCCGGCCCTCCCCCGCTGGGCGGGGGAGGGAGAACAGTTCCCTCCCCTGCGTCAGCGGGGGAGGGTTAGGGTGGGGGCAAGACTTCCCTCAGCCATGCAGCTCGCGGAACAGGCTGCCCCAACCCTCGACGCGGCGGGTGTCCACGCCGGTCATGCGCAGCGCCTTCCACACCACCGTGGACACCGTGTCGTAGACGGGGATGCCCAGCGCCTTCTCCATGCGCTCGGCCACCGGGGCGCCGCGCATGTTGGTGCAGATGATGGCGATGGCCTCCGGCTTCGCCTCGGCCACCTCCAGGCACATGCGCTCGATGGTCTCTTCGCTCACTTCGGAGAAGGAGAAGTTGCCGCGGTCGTTCAGATGCCGCTCCGCCACCACCTCGAAGCCGGCGGCGTTGTAGTTGGCAACCATCTTGTCCTGGATCTCGTCCAGATAGGGGCTGACGATGGCGAAGCGCTTGCGGCCCGTCGTCTCCAGGATCTCGTTCAGCGCGAGCATGGAGGTGCAGGCGGGAATGCCCGTCTCCGCTTCGATGGAGGTGCACAGCTTCTCGTCGGCCGCGAAGCCCAGCCAACCGGCCGAGGTGCCGTTCCAGCCGATCACGTTCAGCCGGGCGTCGGCCAGCAGCCGGGCGGCGTCCAGGAAGGGGGCGTCGGTGAACTGGTCGAGCGCGGCGGCGCGCAGGGAAATCTCCTTCACCGTGAAGCGCCCGAAATGGGCGGTCACCTCCGGCAGGCCGCTCAGCATCGCGGAGGTGACGGGCTCCAGCACCGTGTTGGAGGACGGGGTCAGCATGCCCAGAAGGACGCGGTTGCTCATATCCATGGTTCTTTCGGTCAGGCGCGCGCCCACAGCGCGCGGGCGGCCTTGTCGGCCTCGGTGCAGATCTCGTTCAGGTCGGCGCGGACGGGGCGCCCGTCCTCGACCAGCGTTTCGCCGTCCACCAGCACCATCTCCACGTCGCGCCCCTGCGCGGTGTGGACGAGCGTGCCGAGCGGGTTGATCAGCGGGCGCAGATGCGGGCGGCGGGCGTCGAAGACCACAAGGTCGGCCTTCTTGCCCACGGCCAGCGTGCCGATCTCGTCGGCCATGCCGACCGCCTGCGCGCCGCCCAGAGTCGCCATGCGGAACACGTCGGCGGGCTGCCAGGCGGCGGTGACCCCGCCCTGCTGGATGCGTGCGGTGGCGAGCGCCCAGCGCATCGCCTCTACCATGTCGCCGTGCTGGGTGTCGGTGCACAGCGCCAGATTGACGCCGGCCTCCTTCAGCTTCGGCGTCGGCGCCAGCCGGCCCGAGGCGGCGTTGCATTTCGGCACATGGACCGCGTGCGCCCCGGCGCGGGCGAGCCGCGCGATGTCGGCGTCATCCACATAGAGGCAGTGGGTGGCGAGCAGCCGGTCGTTCATCAGCCCGCACTCGTCCAGCAGCTCCGCCGGGGTCAGGCCGGTGGAGGCCTTCACCCGCTCCACCTCCACCCGGCTCTGCGCCAGATGGGTGTTGACGCGCATGGAGCGCGCCGCAGCCTCGTCCGCCAAGGTGCGCAGGAAGGCGGGGGAGCAGGTGTCCGGCGCGTGGGCGGCCATCTGCACCTGGATGCGTCCATTGTTGGCGCCGTTCCAGCGGGCGTGCAGGTCCAGCGTCCGCAACAGCAGGTCGCTGCCGATGGCCGCGTCGAAGCGCCATTCGCCCTGAGCCACGCGGGCGAAGTCCACGTCATGGACGCGCCAGCTCGCATGGACGCGCAGGCCGAGGTCGGCGATGGCGTCCAGCGTCGCGTCGGCGTGGACGAAATGGTCGCAGATCAGCGTGGAGCCGGCGAGCAGGGCCTCCACCGCGCCCAGCCGGGCCAGCGCGCGGGCCTCCTCCGGCGTGGCGTCGGTGCCCTTGGGCACGCCCGGCGTGTAGGAGGGGGCGAAGCCGAGATCGGCGGCCACGCCGCGCACCATCACCAGGACGGCGTGCAGGTGCGCGTTGACGAAGCCCGGCGTGACCACCCGCCCCGGCAAATGCCGGACCTCGGCGGCGGCGGGAAGCCCCTGCGATGCCGGGGCGAGGTGGGCGATGCGCCCGTCGCGGATGCCGATGGCGGCGTCGTCCACCACGCTGCCGACGGCTTCCCCGGTTAGGGCGGTGACGCCGGTCAGCAGCAGGTCGAGCCGGCCGGTCACGCGACGGCGGCCTGCCGTTGCTGCAGACCCTCCTCACGGATCAGGTTGAGGATGTGGCGCTTGTGGTCGTTGAAGCGCGGGCCGGTGGTGTCGCGCGGGCGCGGCAGGTCGAGCGCGATCAGCTCGCGGATGCGGCCCGGACGGCTGGTCATCACGGCGACGCGGGTGCCCAGCACCAGCGCCTCGTCCACGCTGTGGGTGACGAAGACGACGGTGCAGCGCTGCTTCTGCCAGATGGCGACCAACTCCTCCTGCATGTCCATCTTGGTCTGGGCGTCGAGCGCCGCGAAGGGCTCGTCCATCAGGATGACCTGCGGGTTGAGCAGAAGGGCGCGGGCGATGCCGACGCGCTGGCTCATGCCGCCCGACAGCTCCGCCGGGAAATGGTTCTCGAAGCCGCGCAGGCCGACCATGTCGATGTATTCCTGGGCGGCGTCGCGCCGGTCGGCCTTGCGCCAGCCCTTCAGCCGCAGGTGGAAGGCGACGTTCTCCCACACCGGCAGCCAGGGCATCAGGTTGGCCTGCTGGAAGACCATGCCGCGGTCGGCGCCCGGCCCGTCCACCGGCTTGCCGCCCACCGTCACGGTGCCCTCGGTCGGTTTCTCGAAGCCGGCGATCATGTTCAGCAGGGTGGACTTGCCGCAGCCCGACGAGCCGAGCAGGCAGAGGAACTCGTTCTTCTCCACCGACAGGCTGACGTCGTCGATGGCCAGCAGGTCGCGCTTGCGCTTGGCATCGCGGAAGATCTTGGTGATGTTCTGAAGCTCGATGGAAGCCATCGCTCAGCCCTCCCGGCTCTGGAGCGTGGAGCCGTGCTGCCAGTGCAGCGCGGCGGACATCAGGACCTTGATGAGCGCGTCGGTCGCGTAGCCGAGCAGGCCGATGCTGGCCATGGCCGCGAGCACGAGGTCGTAGCGCAGGAAGTAGTAGCTGTCCCACAGCACGTAGCCGAGGCCGCTCTTCACCGCGACCATCTCCGCCGTGACGGTCAGCATCCAGGCGGCACCAATGCCGATGCGCAGGCCGGCGAAGATGCTGGGCAGGGCCGCCGGGAACACGACGTGGCGCAGAAGCTGCTGTTCCGTGGCGCCCATCATCGAGGCGGCGCGGATCAGGTTGCGGTCGGCGGTCTTCACCCCGTGGATGGTGTTCATCAGGATCGGGAAGAAGGCGCCGAGGAAGACCAGGAAGATGGCCGGCTTGTTGGCGATGCCGAACCAGATGATGGCCAGCGGAATCCACGACACCGGCGGCACCGGGCGGAGCATCTGGAGCGTCGGCTCCACCGTCCGCTCGACCCAGCGCCACCAGCCGATGGCGATGCCCAGCAGCACGCCGCTGACCACCGCGATGCCGTAGCCGGCGGCGACGCGGGTGGCGCTGGACAGGGCGTCGGCGAGCCAGCGCCCCGTGTTGCCCTGCGAGGTCTCGTCGAAGCCGAAGATCCAGTCGCCCCAGGTGTGCAGAACCACCGACGGGGCCGGCAGCAGGGCCGCCGGCAGGAAGCCGGACCGGGAGAACACCTCCCAGGCGGCAAGGATGAAGAGGGGAACGACGGCGCGCTCCCAGGATTTCGACAATGCCGTCATGGCCCGGTTTCCCTGTCCCGTCGAAGGTGTTCGTGATTTTCCCTCTAGCCCTCTCCCCTCCGGGGAGAGGGTGGCCCAGAGGGCCGGTGAGGGGGATGCGCTTTTGCCGGACGTTCCGCTGCGCGCAACCCACTCACCCTGACCCTCTCCCCGGAGGGGAGAGGGAATTGAGCGGTTGCTCTTAAAAACCCAGCTCGCTCTTCGGCTTCTTGGTGACGGCTTCGAGGAAGGTGTAATCCAGGTTCTTCTCCGCGGCGGCGGTGACGTCGTTGGAGATGTATTTCAGCTCGCGCATCATCGTGGCGATGGCCAGCGTGCTGTCCTTGTGGATGGCGTAATCTGGGGAGGCGTTCTTCAGCGCCTCGGTGGCGACGGCCTTGTCCATGCCGGTGTATTTGTTGATGACGTCCACCCACACGGTCTGGTCGGACTTCAGCTTGTCGACCAGGGCGACGACCGAGCCGACGGTGGCCTCAACCGCCTTCGGATGGTCCTTGATGACGTCGGAGCGGGTGACGATCAGGTTGGTCAGGTTGCCGGCGGCCTGGTCGTAGGGCAGGGCGAAATGCGTGCCGACGCCGGTCTGGCGGATCTGCGAGGCGAAGGGCTCCACCGTGCAGATCACGTCGACCTCGCCGCGCTGAAGGGCGGCGGCGTGATCGGACGGGTTCGGGATGTTGATGAACTGCACGTCCTTGTTGACGTTGATGCCGTGCTTCTGGAGGGCGCCGCGCATGTGGATGTCCTGCGCGTTGCCGCGCGACGCCGCGACGCGCAGCGGCTCGCCCTTCTCCTTGCGCTCGGCGATCAGCTTCTTCAGCCCGTCCCAATCATCGGCCTTCAGAGTGATGCCCTTGCCGACGACGATCTCCGACCCGCCGTTCACTTGGCCGGACACGGCCACCACGTCGAAGCCCTTATCGAGCGCCGTGATGTAGTGCAGGTAGGTGACCTGGGCCATGTCGATGCTCTTCGACACCAGCGCGGTCAGCACGTCGTTGCCGGAGTTGAAGTTGATCGCCTCGATCTCCACGCCCTTGGCGAGTTCCGGGGTCAGCGCCATCGGTAGGCAATGGGCGCATTTGGCGAAGCCCAGCTTCAGCTTCTCCGCGTCGGCCGCCTGGGCGCCCGTGGTCGTCATAGCGGCGGCGGAGAGGGCGAGGAAGGCGGCGGTGACGGTCGTCAGGGTGAGGGACCGGAACGTCATGAAAGGAGTGCTCCCGATGCGGTTGCGTCCCTCTTCCTTTCGCAAGCGCTGTGCCAAATTGTATACAATATTATAATCGTCAATTTATTGGCTGTTTTCAGCCGTTTAGAGCATAGTGATGGAGGACGGCCGGGCGGGAGCGGGCTTGCCTGGATTTTGGGCATGACGCATCGTTTCGGTATGCATGCCCAAGTATGCAGCACTTTCGGGGGTGGTGGGTCAGGATGGACAGGATCAAGACCATGAAGGCGCCGGCCCGGCCGATCCGCCGCGCGACGCTGCACCATTCCGCGGTGGAGGAACTGCGGGCGATGATCCTCGACGGCGAGCTGCCGCCGGGCGTCCGCGTGCCGGAGGTGCAGTTGTGCGAGCAGTTGGGAATCTCCCGCACGCCGCTGCGCGAGGCGCTGCGCGTCCTGTCGTCGGAAGGGCTGGTGGAGCTTCGCCCGCACCGCGGGGCCATCGTCGCCCCCGTGGACCCCGGCGAGATCGGCGCGATCTTCGAAGTGATGGACGCGCTGGAACGGCTGGCCGGGACACTCGCCTGCCGCAACGGCTCCGACGCGGAGTTCGCCAAGCTCGACCGGATGCACGACCAACTGGTCACCCAGCACGAGGCGGGGGAGCGCGCCGCCTACTTCCTGACCAACCGGCAGATCCACACCCAGATCGTCGCCATGGCCCGCAACCCGGCGCTGGAGGCGACCTACGCCGGCTTCGCCGCCAAGATCCTGCGCGCCCGCTCGCTCGCCAACTACGACACGGGCCGCTGGCAGGAGTCGGTGGACGAGCATGAAGGGTTCATGACGGCGTTCCGCCGCCGCGACGCCGAGGAGGCCGGCGCCCTGCTGGCCGACCACAGCCGCCGCACCGCGGTGGCGGTCATCCAGGCGCTGCGCCAGCCGCCCGTTCAGGAGGGGGGGCAGGAGGGCGGGGCGGTCACCGACGCCGAGCCGATGGACGTGGAATGATTTGTTCGATTAAGGCTTGAATTATGCTGCGCTGCGGAATATATTAGTTTCACTGACGCCTTTTCGGGCGTTTCCTCCCTAGACTCGGGCCGCCGGAGCAATCCTGGCGGCCTTTTTCTTTGCGCGCCGCGCAGCCGTCGTCGCAGCCGTTGCCCTTGTGCGCTGCAGCAGAAAACGCAATGTCTGGTGGAAAGCACGACCCTGAAAGTGAAACACGCTGCCGCCGTCAAAGCCCTGCGGGGGCTTGAGGCATGCAGCGTGTCGCATTGTGTGCGCGCCTTTGTTTTTGTGCGGCGCGCCCCTGCTTTCACGGACTACCGAGTCCTCCCTAGACTCCGGCCTGACGCTGTTCGCAGCGCTACGAAAGATAGACCATACGTACCCGCATGATGTCAATGGGCATGGCGGCAGGAGGAGTATATTTTTCGGCCTATGACCTTGCGGCGCGCCCCGCAGGTTCCAAGCGAATCAGGACATGATCGACTGCAAACGTAGGATCAGGCCGATCGCAGCGCGTACCATCGCCGTCTTGGTTCACGTCATGCCCGCCGGGCATTGGAACCGACACTGCGGAGGAAGCACCATGGCCGACGAACGGAACCCGAACCAGATGGGCAGCCAGGACGAGCGGAAACAGGGGCAGCAGACTCAGGACAATCCGAAGAACCGGCAGCAGGGGCAGGACCAGGCAAACCGGCGACAGCAGGACATGGACCTTGATCGGGACGAGAAGGGCGGTCAGCAGCGCTGACCTCCACGTCGCGCGGAGGCGGGACATGATGTCCCGGTCCGTGCGACGGGTTTGCGGCTTACTGGTTTTTTCGGCATACACTGGGGCGGCCGGTCGGCCGCCCCTTTTCGTGTGGGCGGTCCGGCTTCCGCTGGGACGAGAGGACGGACCATGACCTACTGCGTCGCCCTGTATCTGAAGGACGGCTTGGTGATGCTGTCGGACACGCGCACCAACGCGGGGGTGGACCACATCTCCATCTTCAGCAAGATGCATGTCTTCGAAGAGCCGGGCGACCGCATGATCGCCTTGATGACCGCCGGGAATCTGTCGCTGACCCAGTCGGTGGTCGCGCTGATCCAGGAGGGGGTGGAGCTGGACGGCGAGGTCCGGACCATCTCCAGCGTGAACGGCATGTTCCAGGCCGCCCAGCTCGTCGGTGCCGCCGTCCGTCAGGTGTGGAAGCGGGACGGCCACGCGCTGAAGGAGCAGCGGGTGGATTTCGACCTGTCCATCATCCTGGGCGGCCAGATCCGCGGCGACCGGGTGCGGCTGTTCCACGTCTACGCCGCCGGCAACTTCATTGAGGCGACCGCCGACAACGCCTTCTTCCAGATCGGGGAACACAAATACGGCAAGCCGATCCTCGATCGCGCCTTGACCCACAACACACCGCTGGAGGAGGGGATGAAGCTGGTGCTGATCTCCATGGACAGCACGCTGCGCTCCAACCTGACGGTCGGTCTGCCGCTCGATCTGATCGCCTACCGCCGCGACTCCCTGAAGCTGGAGACGCGGCGGCGGATCGGCGAGGACGATCCCTGCTTCAAGGAGATCAGCGACGGCTGGTCACAGGCGCTCCGCGAGGCCTTCCGCTCCCTGCCGCCGCCCAAATGGGCCGATTGAGAACGATCTGATTAAGCCGCGTCCGCCTTCCGCACCCGGACGTGGCTGTCGTGGAAGGCGGCGCCGCCGAAGGGCGCCACCGGGTCGGCGCCGGTCAGGCTGTTGATGCCGCGCCCGCCCTCGTGCGCGGCGTTGGGCCAGATGGATTCGGCGATGACCACGCCCCGCCGCACCCCATCGAACAGCCGGGCGTGCAGAAGCACCGCGCCGCGCCCGTTGGCGGCCTCCACCCGGTCGCCCTCCGCGATGCCCAGCGCCGCCGCGTCGTCGGGGTGCAGCATCAGGCTCGGGCGACGCTCCCGCCCCGCGGAGGTCGGGGTCTCGGTGAAGCTGCTGTTCAGGAAGTTGCGGGCCGGGGCGGTGACCAGCCGGAACGGATGCTCGTCGTCCGCCTCCTCCGTCACCGCCCAATGGTCGGGGAAGGCCGGCATGGCATCGACCGGGCCGAAGGTGGACGGCGCGGCGTAGGGCACCTTGGGCCAGTCCGGCTTCAGGCGGAACTTGCCGTCGGGCCAGCGGAAGCCCTTCACGAAATGGGCCTCCTCGAAGTCCGGCTGCACGTCGAGGAAGCGCTGGGATTCCAGGGCCTCCAGCGTGCCGTGGCCGGACGCGCGCAGCGTGGCGTCGATCAGTTCCCGCTCGGTCGTGGCGAAGCCGGGGTGGGAGTCGTTGCCCAGCCGCCGCGCCAGCTCGTTGATGACGGCGTGGTTGGGCCGGCAGTCGCCGGGCGGATCGACCAGCTTGGGCCCGAGCAGGATGTGCTGGTTGCCGCCCGCCTGATAGAGGTCGTCGTGCTCCAGGAACATGGTGGCGGGCAGCACGATGTCGGCCATGCGGGCCGTCTCGGTCATGAACTGCTCGTGCACGCAGACGAACAGGTCGTCGCGGGCGAAGCCGCGGCGCACGCGCGCCTGGTCGGGAGCGATGGTCACCGGGTTGGTGTTCTGGATCAGCAGCGCCGTCACCGGCGGGCCGCCGGCCAGCGCCTCCGGGTCGCCCTCCAGGATCGGGCCGATGCGCGACTGGTCGAGCATCCGCACGGTCGGGTCGCGCAGGTCCAGCCCCTCGATCAGCGTCTTGTTCCAGCCGTAGATGCCGCTGTTGGAATGGAAGGCCCCGCCGCCCTCGACCTGCCAGGCGCCGCTGACCACCGGGATGCAGGAGGCGGCGTGCATGTTCACCGCCCCGTTGCGCGAGCGGGTGAAGCCGTAGCCCAGCCGGAAATAGCTGCGCGGCGTCCGCCCGACCAGCCGGGCGAAGGCCTCGATCTCCGCCGCCGGCAGGCCGGTGATGGCCTCCGCCCATTCCGGGGTGCGGCTGGCGAGATGAGCCTCCAGCCCGACCGGGTCGTCGGCGTGGCTGGCGAGATAGGTGCGGTCGGCCAGCCCGTCGCGGAACAGCACATGCATCACCGCGCAAGCCAGCGCCCCGTCGGTGCCCGGACGGATCAGCAGGGGAATGTCCGCCTGCTCCATGGTCGGGGTGCGGTAGACGTCGACCACGGCGATCCTGGCGCCGCGTTCCTTGCGGGCGCCGACGGCGTGGGTCATCACGTTGACCTGGGTGGCGACGGCGTTGGTCCCCCAGATCACCACGAGGTCGGACTTGGCCATCTCGCGCGGGTCGGCCCCGGCCAGCTTGCCGGCGCCGGCCAGCCAGCCGGCCCAGGCCGGGTTGGTGCAGATGGTGGCGAAGAAGCCCGACCAGCGCCGGGCGTGGCGCAGCCGGTTGATGCCGTCGCGCTGCACCAGCCCCATGGTGCCCGCGTAGTAGTAGGGCCACACCGTCTCCGGCCCGTGCCGGCGCTCGGCCTCCAGGAACCGGTCGGCGACGATGTCCAGCGCCTCGTCCCAGGAGATCGGCTCGAACTGGCCGGAGCCCTTGGGGCCGGTGCGGCGCAGCGGCCGGGTCAGCCGGTCGGGGTGGTGCACCCGCTCGGCGTAGCGGGCGACCTTCGCGCAGATCACCCCGGCGGTGTAGCTGTTGTCGGCGGCGCCGCGGATGCGTCCGATGCGGCGCTCGTCCAGCACCTCGACCTCCAGCGCGCAGGTGGACGGGCAATCGTGCGGGCAGGCCGAGGCTTGCAGGCGGGAGGCGGTGCGGTTGGACATGGCTCTACAAATGGGGGCGGGAGGGGGTCAGGGAAGGGCAGCGGTGCTGTGCAGCGTCACGCGCAGGCCGCCGTGCGACACCGACGGACCGGACGGCTGGAAGGGCAGGCCGGTCGCCTGGGCCAGCGACGCCTCGTTGGTGACGAGGCCGACCCGCCAGCCGGAAAAGCGCGACAGCAACGTCTGGCCCAGCGCGCCGTAGAGGGCGAACAGCGGCTTCTTCTCGCCGATCCGCGCGCCGTAGGGCGGGTTGACGATGACGAGGCCCGGTGGACCCTCCGGCGGCATCAGGTCGCTGACGGCGTGCTTCTGGAAGTCCGTCAGGGCGGCGACGCCCGCGCGCTCGGCGTTGGCGCGGCTCATGGCGATGGCCCCGCCGTCGCGGTCGCTGCCATAGAAGCGGACGGCGGGCGCGGTGCCCGTGCCGCCCGCGGCGCGCATCGCCTGCCACGCCGCGTCGTCGAAGGAGGCGAACTGTTCGAAGGCGAAGCGGCGGCTGCGTCCGGGGTGCAGGCCGGCGGCGATCTCCGCCGCCTCGATGACGAAGGTGCCGGACCCGCACATCGGATCGACCACCGGCTCGCTGCCGTCGAAGCCGCAATGGTGCAGGAACAGGGCGGCCAGCGTCTCGCGCAGCGGGGCCTTGTGGATCTCCTCCTTGTGGCCGCGCTTGTGCAGGGACTCGCCCGAGGCGTCGACGCTGATGGTGCAGAGGTCGTCGTCGATGCGGGCCTTGATGGAGACCTCGGCCTCGGCGGAGATGGGGGCGCCCAGCTCCTCGGTGATGGCGCGCTCGATGCGCTGGGCGGTCGCCCCGGCGTGGTAGATGCGCGAGCCTTTGCAGGACGCCTCGACGCGGACCGGCACGTCGGGGCGCAGGAACTCGGCCCAGGGCACCCGGCGCGCCCGCTTGTCGAGCTGGGCGAGGTGGAAGGCGCGGAAGGAGGCGACGCGGGCCAGCACGCGGGTCGCCCCGCGCAGTTCCAGGTTCGCCCGCCAGACCTCCGGCCAGCCGCCGCGGACGGTGACGCCGCCCTTGATGGCGGTGGCGTCGCGGAAACCCTTGGCCTTGACCTCGTCGCAGAGCACCGATTCCAGGCCCGGCGCGGTGACGATGAAGATCTCGAAATCGGTGCCGGTACGGTCGGCGGCGTCGGTGTCGCTGGTCATGGCCCCTAGATATCCCGAAGCCCCGCTGCCTTCGACATCTTTCTAACAGCCGGCCTTGCCGACGATCGTGGTCAGACGCTCGTAGCCCGCACGGGTCAGATGCACCGGGTCCTTGTAAAGCGGGCAGGAGCCCTCCGCCGGGCAGGCGTCGCGCAGCGGGGTGTAAGCATCCACCACGCGCAGGCCGGGACCGGCGAGGGCGGCAAGCCCTCCGTTCACCTCGGCGATGCGTTCGGCGAAGGCGGCGTTGTCGTCGCGTCGCGGCAGCAGGGTGAGCAGCGTGACGCAGGCGCCGGGAGCGGACCGCTTCACCTCCGCCGCGATGGTCCCGATGGTGTCGGCGATCTCCGCGGCGGAGCGGTTCGGCAGGTCGTTCGTCCCGACCAGGACCAGCGCGGACCTCAGCCCCATGCCCGGCCCGAAGGACTGCCGCACCCGCCACAGCAGGTTTCCCGTGGTGTCGCCTCCGGCCCCGAAGTTCATCGGCTCCGCGTCGAACAGCTGGTGGGCAAGGTCGGGCGGCCAACCGGCGACCAGGGAATCCCCCAGCAGCATCGCCATCGGGTCCTGCCGCCGCAGCGTCTCCATGCGCGTCACCAGCCAGTCCGGATAAGGCGGCTGCGTGCGCGGCCCGACGGGCGTTCCGCTCTGCGCCGGGACGGCCAGGAACGCCAGCAGTGTGGCAATTCCGGCCCATCCCGCTCGGATGAGCCGACTCACGCCGCCTTCGCCGGAAGGGCGACGGCCGGGACCTGCTCCGGATGCAGGGCGGGCGGCGAGAGGTCCAGCACGGCGCGCTCCCCCTCGGCCAGCGGGCGCACGGCGTTCACGGTCAGCGAGACGGTCAACGGTCCCTTCGGGGCGGGAGCGTCCAGCACGAGGTCGGTCGTCCGGCCGGGATGCACCTCGAACCCTTCTTCGGCCAGCGTCGCTCCATCCTCCGCGGCGATCGTCACGGTGACGTGGAGCGGGACGGAGTCCCGCAGGGGGCAGCGCAGGGTGGCGCCGAGATGGAAGGGACCGGGCGCATGGACCCCCGTCCAGCGCAGCGTGGTGCCGGGCCGTTCCGGATCGGGGCCGTGCAGGCGGAACAGGCCCTCATAGGGGCGGCACCAGCTGTTGCCGTTCAGCAGGCGGACCGTGCCGGCGCGCAGGTCGCCGGTGATGGGCTTGCCCATGTCCTGGTCCGGAGCAAAGGGGAAGCGCAGTTGCACCAGCGCGTCCGGCGTGCCGATGCGCAGGGCGGCGTGGCGCCGCGTCCAGTCGTCGCAGGGGAACAGGCGCAGCGCGCCCTGGACGATGGAGAACCACGCCGCGGCGTCGATGTCGTCCGCCTGATGATAGGGGGCGAAGCGGGTGACGTAGCCGCGCATCAGGCCGGGCCGCTGCCAATCCACGCGGCCGATGCGGGCCGGATCGTCACTCGCCTGGACCTCCAGCAGGGCGAAGTCGTCGTGGCCGGCCAGGGCGGCCAGCGCCTCGTACAGGCCGTCGATGGTGGCTGGGGCGATGCCCGGGTTCGACTTCACGACGAAGATCACGCCGCCCATCGCCGCCCGCGCGGTGAATTTGGCCTGGAGATACTGGATCTTGCGCGTCTCCCGGCGGTGCATCGCGCGCCGCGTCGGCTCGTCGTCGCGGAAGACCAGCCGGCCGCCGGCCACGTCGGACTTCATGTCGCTGTGCCAGCCGATGCCGTAGGTGGCATCCAGCACCATGCCGGTGCGCAGCGGCGACAGGTTCTCGAACCGGTACATGCCGTCGAAATTGGCGCGCAGCTTGGTCAGAAGCTGGTCGGGCTTCATCGAGGCCCAGCGGAACAGGCTTCCCGCCTCGCAGGACAACCGGCGCAGGACGAAGCCGAATTCGCAATTGTCGCCCAGACTTTCAAACCGCAGAAGGTCGTCCGCACCGATGCCGATGGTCATGCTGTTGTCCCGTGTCGCTGCCAAGCCGTGGTTTCGGCAAGCCTAGCGCGAGCCGGTCGGGACGCGTCAACGGGCGGTGGCGGCGGCGCCGAAAAGATCACCGCGAATTCGAGGCAATCCGTTCGGAGTGTCTGGCCGTTCGGAGTGTCTGGCCGTTCAAATCGTCCGGGTGACCTTGCGCAGATGACGGGGACGGTCAGGGTCGAAACCACGCGCCACCGCCAGCTGGGCCATGAACGGGTAGAAGGCCTGGATCGCCGCGATGGGGTCCAGCACCGGGTGCAGCGGCGGCGGCAGGGGTAAGGGCGTGTCGGCAAGATCGAGAGCCCGCTCCTCGGCGGAGGCGACCAGCAGATGGGCGCCGGCCTCCTTCAGTGCGCGGGCGGTGTCCAGCACGCCGTCCAGCGTCTCGTCCCGCACCGCCACCACCAGCACGGGAAAGCCCGGCTCGACCAGCGCCATGGGGCCGTGCATGACCTCCGCCGCGCTGAAGGGTTCGGCGTGGGCGGCGGCGGTCTCTTTGAACTTCAGCGCCATTTCCTGCGCGATGGGATAGCTGCGTCCCCGTGCGACGATCAGCAGGCTGGACGCAGCCTCCAGCACCGGCAGCGCCGCCGACCAGTCCGCAGCGCCGGCCCGCTCCAGCCAAGGGGGCAGCCGGGGAAGGGCGTCGAGAAGCGCGCGGTCGTCCGTCCAGACGGCGGTCAGCCGTGCGATGGCGGCGAGGCTGGCGACGAAGCTCTTGGTCGCGGCGACGCTCAACTCCGGCCCGGCGTGCAGGGGCAAGGGATAGGCGACCCGCTCCGCCAACGGCGAATCCTCCGCGTTGACCAGCGCCGCCGTCCGAGCGCCGCCGGCCCGCGCCGCGTCCGCGACGCGCAGCAGGTCGGGGCTCTGGCCCGATTGGGAGATGGCCAGGACGAAGGCGTCCCTCACCCGCAGTTCCGCCCCATAGGCCGTGACCACCGATGGCGCCGCCGAGGCGGTGACCAGCCCCAGCGCCGTCTCGAACAGGTAGCGGGCGTAGCCGGCGGCGTGGTCGCTGCTGCCCCGCGCGATGGTCATCGCGAAGGGCGGCGGCACGGCCCGCAGCCGGTCGGCGAGGGCGGCCACCGCATCGGCGTCGGAGTCCAGCAGGCGCCGCACCGCCGCGGGGGCGGCTGCGGCCTCCTGCATCATCAGGGGAATGCTGGTCATGGGTCGGCCTCCGTTCCAGGCCGATCATAACACGGTCGTTCCGCCAACCTCATGCCGGGCCGGTCGGGGCCTTCGCCAGGACGGCGGTGTCAGAGGAGTCCATCTCCTCCGTCGGGGCGGGCTCGGCCTGGGGCGGTTTCCAGTTGCGCAACCGGCTCACCATCGCGCCGGCCTGGGTCTTCCAGCGGTCGGCCTGGGCGCGCATCGACTCTCCTCCCTGGACCAGCAGGCGGCTGGGCAGCGGCCCGGGCGTCTCGAAGGTGCCGATGTGAAGCGTTTCGACCGGATGCTTGCCGGCGAGGCCGCGCTTGAACTGGTAGACGCCGGGGTTGGTCTGGGCGTTCACCCCGTGCAGGTCGTAGCGCAGCCCGCCGTTCGCCTTGATCCACAGCAGCGCCCGCCATTGCAGCAGATAGGCGGCGTTGACCCGCAGCCCGGCCTCCAGCGTGGCCGAGTTCTGCATCTGCCCGGTGGTGCCGAACAGCGACACGACGACCCCGGCCACCGGCCGTCCCTCGTGCATGGCGAGGAAGGCGCGCATCTTCCGCCGCGGCGGAAGCGCCTCGTTGATGCGGGTGAAGGTGCGGCTGTCGTAGGCCTTGAAGCCCTTGCGGCGCTGCGTCTCGACGAAGATGTCGTCGATGGTCTCCAGAAGTTCGGCGTGGGAGCCTTCGACGACCTCGATCCCCATCCGCTCGGCCTTGTTCAGCCCGCGCCGCCAGTGGTGGGACAGGTTGGAGCGCAGGCCCGCCTCGTCGGCGTTCAGGTCGGTGATGAAGGTGCGGTAGGGCGCTTTCTCCTCGCGGAACTGCATGCCCAGCGAGGCCAGCGCCGCCGTCACGGCTTCCCCGTCCTCCTGGGAGACGTGGGGCAGCAGGCGGAGCATCAGGCCGCGCCGGTCCGTGTATTCCGCCTTCAGCGCGTGCAGCGCGGTCATCAGGGCGGCATGGTCCGGCCCCTGGCCGCGCGGGTGCCACATCGGCCCCCACATGACCAGTGCCAGGCCCCCGATGCCCGGCACGCGGCGCAGCAGCACCTGCACCGCGGCCACCGGTCGCCCGTCGCGCCGCACGACGAGGTGGCTCAACTCGCGCCCGGCATGGGCGATGCGGCCATAATCCCAGGTCTGGAAGATGTTGGCATCGTCGAAGCCATCGAGGATGGCGTACCAGCCGCTTCGATCGACCCGGTCGATCTCGATGGAGGACGCGGGGCACAGGACATCGCCACCAAGCGCGTCGGTGTACATTCAGGTTTCTCCCCTGGAATTCACGTCGATCGTTTTTTGTGGAAGCGTTTGGTAACGGTCGGATGCTTGGTCAGACGGTTCCGCCGGAGCGGTAGAAGGTGCTGAAGGCAGGGCGGGCCGAGAAGGCGGCCTGCGGGATGTCGAGCAGACGGCGCAGCCGGTCGCGCACCGCCGGTTCCAGGACCGCGGCGACCAGCAGGGCCACGGCGATGGACAGGGCACCGCCCGTCACAGCACCGGCCATGGAGGAGGCCCCGGCCTGCATCGCCAGCGCCTTGGCCGATCCGCCGATCACCTCGTGCAGCAGATAGAGCGGATAGGTGGCGAGCCCGATCACGCGCAGCAGGGCCAGCAGGGACGGCGGCAGCGTGGCGATTTCCGCCCGCCAGCGCGCCGAGGCGGCGATGGCGAGAAGCGACGCGCCCCAGATCAGCAGCGGGTTCATCCACAGATCGGCGAGGTTCAGCGGGACGGGCGAGCGCTCCACGAACTCCACCGACCGGGCGGTGATCTCCAGCGGCGCGGCGATCAGGGCCAGCAGGGCGGCGGCCATGCCCGTCCGTGTCAGCTTGCCGCGCGACCACAGCCACAGGAAGATGCCCAGCGCGAAGAACACGCCGTGGCGCAGCAGCGTCATGTTCAGCATGCCGTACTCGAACTCCAGGAACGGCATGTTGACGACGCCGAAGACGTGCAGGCTGTAGACGCCGAGATAGGCCGAACTGGCGGCGGTCAGCGCCAGGGCGAACTGCGGCAGCCGGTGGAAATTCCCGCTGAACAGCAGCAGGAACACCGCGCCGTAGAAGGCGATCTCGACCGGCAGCGTCCAATAGGCCGACGCGATGTAGGGGCCGGCGGGCGCCAGCGTGAAGGAGGCGATGAAGCGCCGCGCCAGATCGGAGTCGGGACCGGGCATGAGCACAAGGGCGACGAGGCACAGGATGGAGCAGACCCAGGCCGCCGGATAGAGGCGCAACAGGCGCGACCGGATGAAGGCGATCGGGGTGGCGTTGTTGGCCGAATTGGCGATGACGAAACCCGACACCACGAAGAAGACCTGCACCCCGGCCCAGCCGGACCACATGACGTCGGCGACCGCCGGGTCGCGCCAGGTCAGATGGAAGCCGGTGACCAGCAAAGCCGCGGCGAACCGCACCATGTCGATCCCGTAGACGTAGTCGCCCCCGGATGACTGGCGGGCATGCCCGTCCCCCGGCAGAATTTGCTTGATCGGCGTTTCAGGCACGATTCCTCCCTTCCTGCATGGGGCGTGCCCATGTGCAGGTTCTCGACGTCTGTTGATTCCGGAAGACGAGCGCGATGCAGCCTCAGGACGCAACTTGCGTGCTGCTGGCGAGCATACTCGCAGGTGGACGCGGATACAGGGGCCCGAACGGATTCAACAGGAAATCTGCGGGAGTATACTGTTCAGATGATCCGCCGTTACCGAAGCCTTGGCACAAAGGGGAGGTGGCCGGCGCGAACGGTCCGCCCGATCCCGGGCGTTTTACCGTGAAGGGATGTACCGAAGAGCGAATGGCACGCGGCCCGCTCCCGGCTTGGCAACCGGAAACGGGCCGTGTGATCCAGGCGGCGGTATGCCGCCGGTGCCTTGCTGCCAGTGCCTTACTGGTAGTTCAGGCCGCCGTTGATGTTCAGGGTCGAGCCGGTGACGTAGCCGGCGATTTCCGAAGCGAGGTAGGACACCGCGCCGCCGATCTCGTCCGGACGGCCCAGGCGCTTCATCGGAACGCTGTCGGTGATGGCTTGGCGGATGTCCTCACGGATGGCCATGACCATATCGGTGCCGATGTAGCCCGGCGCGATGGCGTTGACGGTGACGCCCTTGGTCGCCAGCTCGGCGGCCAGCGCCTTGGTGAAGCCGATCACACCGGCCTTGGCGGCCGAGTAGTTGGTCTGGCCGGCCTGGCCCTTCACGCCGTTCACCGAGGAGATGTTGATGATGCGGCCCCAGCCGCGCTCGGCCATCTTCGCCGACACCTGCTGGGTGACGTTGAACAGGCTGCTCAGGTTGGTGGCGATCACCGCATCCCACTGAGCCTTTTCCATCTTCGCAAAGAACTTGTCGCGGGTGATGCCGGCGTTGTTCACCAGGATGTCCACCGGACCCAGGTCGGCCTCGATCTTGGCGACCATCGCCTTGCAGCTTTCGAAGTCGGAAACGTCGCCTTCCGCCACGTAGAACTTGAAGCCAAGGGCTTCCTGCTGGCCCAGCCAGGCGGCGGCCGGCTCGAAGTTCGGCAGGCAGTTCGCCGCCACGATGTAACCGTCCTTGGCCAGGGCCTGGCAGATGGCGGTGCCGAGACCGCCCATGGCACCGGTGACGAGCGCGATCTTCTGAGACATTACAATCGCTCCAGTAATAGAAACGGCCAGCTCCTGGTGAGGCAAGCCCGCTGGTGAACCGCAGAAGCAAAGGGGTTGCTTCTTGTTACGGATGCTGTCGTGCCGATGGTCCTTATGGGGGAGCCATCAACCGCGGCGGCAGGCATAACATAGAACAAGTCCGGCTCCGGGCCAATGCGCTGCAACATCGCAGATGTATGCGAGTGCGATTTTTCACAGGAATGTCAACAAGAAGTGAATTTTCAGAACCTTACTGCACTGCACCAAGTGGTGTGACCGGTTGGATTCGGCTCAAATCCGCAGGATTCGCCCGCCGGCCTTGAGCGCGAGCGGGAACAGCCTGGGCGCCACGGCCCCGAGAAGCCAGGGCCGCAGCTTGGCCAGTGCCGCCGGTGCCGCCAGCAGGACGAGCGTCGCGCCGCTGTGCGCCCATTGGCCGGCGGTCATCCGCTCGAACCCGTTCCACAGCAGGACGGCGCCGCTGCACAGCCCGGCCACGGCGGTGACGGCCTCCCCCAACGCCTGGAGCGCGTCGATCTCCCAAAGCGGGTTTGCCGTGGTGACCCGAGCCACCAGCCGTCGCAGCTGCGCGGTCAGGCGTGCCGCGGAGGCGGCGTCGAACCGCCCGTCCTCGACTTCGGCGCGGGGCAGGGCGACCAGGACATCGCCGTCGGGCTGGATCGACACGCGAACCGGGACGGTGCGCAGGCCGCCGCCCGGTGACGGCGCGGTCACCGGCACGCGCAGGCCGATCGTCCGTCCGCCTTGGGCGAAGAATTGGAGGGCCAGGGCGATGCCATGCCCGCGCTGCGGGATCAGGCCGGCCTTGCCCCGGCGCAACCGCCCGATCATCTCGGCCAGGGCGTTTCGCCGCCAGACGAAGCCGTGCGGCAGATCGCTCAGGAGGCGTCGGCGCAGCGGGCTACCCCGTGTCTCCTACCAGGGTGTTCACGGCTTTCCCGGCGAACCGTCCCAACGCATCGATCAGAAAGCTCCAATAGCGGAAGGAGACGTCCACCGCGTCCTTGTGGACGCCGATCATGACGCTGCTGCCGGCGTTGTCCCGGCCCTTCAGCAGGCGGGTGACCACGTCGCCGTCGATCTGGATCGTCGACTGCATGACCACCAGCTCGGTCCCCACGTCCCACGCCTTGCGGATGGTCACCACGTCCGCCGTCTTCAGCGCCGGCATGCGGCGGACCTCCTCTTCCATGCCGCGCAGATAGCTGACGGTGTCCAGCCCGCGCCGCCGCAGCACGTCGTTGATCTGGTCGGAGTTGCGCTGGATGCGCATCAGGATCGGCAGCGCGTCCCGGTCGATCAGCGCCGCGGCGGACACCAGCTCGGCGGTGGCGCCGGGGTGCCGGGCGGTGTCCAGGGTGCGGTCGGTCATCTCGCGCAGCCAGCTCGCCACCTCGCGCAGGTCGTCGAAGACCTTCAGCGTGGTGCCGCGGGCTGGGTCGTTTCCCGGCAGGTCTCGGCTGAGGAAGAACGGGTCGTAGCGGTCGGGCTGGGCGGTATCGGACGGCGGGGCGAAGGGCGCCAGTCCCCAATGGAAGGTTTCCGAAATCCGGCCGGCCCAAGGGGCGAGGATCGCCGCCTCGCGGCTGCCGAAGACCTCCAGCTGCTCGCACAGGAAGACATAATATTCCTGCGCCAGATCGATCAGCGCGTCCCCCGCCATCGGCATCTTCTCCGCCGAGATGCCGGTCTTCAGCACGGTGTTGATTTCGAGCGCGAGAAGGTTGCGCGCCAGATCGACGAACTGGGACATCGGCCACCTTGCTGGGTTGGGGAGTGCGTCGGGGGACCGGCGGCGGAAGGGATGGCCCCCGCCGGCCCAGTGGCGGGTCAACTCGTGCGGCCGGAGATCTGGACGGCCAGATCACGGATTGCCTTCAGGTTGGTGCTGACGATGTCGCTGCTCTTGGTCACCTGGGCGAGGTGGAACTCGGTCAGGCTGTGATAGGCGGTGTTGGTCGCGAAATCACGGCTGATCAGGTTCTCGATGTCGCCGGTGACCAGATTCACCTGGGTCTGGAACGCCTCGATGGTCGTTCCGGCCTTCGGACGGCAGGAGAAGCCGACCTGATTGGGATCGTCCTGGACCACGTCGATGTCGGCGATCGCGGTCACCACCGTCAGCGTGACCAGCCGGTCCAGCTTGTCCGCAATGGTGTTCAATAGGGAGTTCGCCTTGCCTTGCTCGTTCTGGATGACGGCGGCACCGCTGGGCGGAGGGGCGGACGATACCGGCGGCGCCTGGACGGCCGGCAACTGGATGGCGGGGGCGGCGGGGTCGGCGACGGCGGTATCGGACATGTCTGCACCCTTCTGGGACGGATGACGTGGGCTTGCCAAGCATCACGCAAAAGACGAGTTCTGTCCAATGACCGCTATCGGTGGGAAAGTGTGACGGGAAATTTCTATTTCACGGAAATCTGCGAGGCGGTTACTCGTGAAGAAGCGCGTCGATGGCGTCGCGCAGATCGCGCAATTCCTGCCGCTGGTCCTCGCCCAGCGCATGGCCCGAGGCGCGAAGGCTGTGAATCTTGTCCATGTTGCTGCGCAGTGCACGCAATGCGGGTGCAGCGGAGGGGGTTGCCGGGCGGGCGGCCTTGCGCTCCTGCTTGGCGCTGCGCACGTCCTTCACGGTCAGGCCATCGCCGGCCCGTCTCCAGAGCGCGAATTGGGCCTCCTCGTCGGGCAGTTCGGCCAGTTCCATGAGGAGGGAGACGGAGACGGCGGGCCGGTCCGGAGCCTCCTCCAGGATGCGGGCGGGCAAGCGCAGGATGCCCAGCAGGCGGGCCACATATTCCTGCGACTTGCCGATCAGGACGGCGGCCTGCTCCTGCGTCAGCCCCTTGTCCCCGATCAGCCTGGCGAGCGTCAAAGCGAGGTCGATGGGGTGCAGGTCGACGCGCTGGGCGTTCTCGATCAGGGCCAGCGCCTGCACGTCATCGGTGTCGATGACCAGCGCCGGGATGGTCTCCCGCTCCAGGGCGCGGAAGGCCCAGTAGCGCCGTTCCCCGGCCACGATCTGGAAGCGGTCGGGCGCGACCTCCCGCACGTTGATCGGCTGCAGCAGCCCCCGCTCGCCGATGGAGGCGGCCAACGCCGCGATGTCGGCCCCGCGGGCGTTGCGCCGCGGCTGATCCGGGTTGGGCTCCACCTGATCCAGCGGGATTTCGCGGTGGCGCATCTTGCCGGACAGGCCGAACAGGGCGGCGTTGCTGCCGCCGCCGCTGCCGGTGCGGCTGAGCGCCCGCTTGAACAGGCCGGCGTTGGAGGTGTCGAGCTTACGCGCCATGGCGCATTTCCTCCCCGGCGAGGGCCAGCAGGGCGTCGGCGATCTCGCGATAGCTCTCCGCGCCCGCGGAGTTGGGGTTGTAGGCAAGGCCGGGGCGCCCGGCCATCACGCTCTTGGAATAGTCGGCGGCGCGCTTGACCGGGGAGAAGAGGTGGAGCTGCTCCGCCGCGGCAAGCTCGCGCAATTCCTTCATCACCGTCTCGTCCTGAAGGCGGCGCGGGCTGTACATGGTCGGCAGGACGCCGAGGATCTGCAGGCGCGGGTTCACCAACTCGCGCACGCCGGCGATGGTCTCGAACAGCTGCGGGATGCCCATCATCGACAGCATCTCCGTCTGGGTCGGAATCAGCAGCTGGTCGGCGGCGTTCAGCACCGAGACGGTCAGCTCGCCCAGATGCGGCGGGCAGTCCAGCACCACGAAGTCGTACTGGCCGGCAAGCTGGGCGATCTTGGCGCGCAGGATCAGCGTGCCGTTGGGCTGGCGCAGCAGCTCCCGGTCGGTGGCCGCCAGCGAGATGGAGGAGGGCAGCAGGTCGAAGGCACCGTCGCAGACCGGAGTCATGAACTCCCGCATCGGGCGGCTGGCCTTCAGCGCGTGGGTCAGGGTCGCCTTGGCCAGTTCCCGCTCGTGCGGATCGACGCCCAGATGCACGGTGGCGTTGGCCTGCGGGTCGCAGTCGATCAGCAGCACGCGCCGCCCCGATTGGGCGAGCAGCCACGCGACGTTGACGCAGGTGGTCGTCTTGGCGACCCCGCCCTTCTGATTGGCGGCGCAGAACACCACCGGGGCCGCCCGCACCGCCGCGGCGGGGATGCCCACCGGCTCCGTCGCGGTCTTCAGGGCGCCGGCGACGATCTGCGGAATCCGCTCCGCCCCGGTTTCCCAGCGGGAGATCTTGGCGCGGTCGTAGCGCCGGTTCAACCGTTCGTTCAGCCAGCCGACCAGAGCCTGCTGGTTCATGCCGCGCTGTTCGCGGTAGCGGCGCAGCTCCTCGCCGCTCATCTCGTGGGCCACGGGGGCATCCCTTATTTGGGGTGATCGCGCAGGCACCATGAGTCATGTTGATGGTGGTGTCAACATCCGTGCAGCACATGTGATGACGCTTCGAAACGGACATGGAAGCGAGCCTCGGCGTGGAACAAGGGGGGCGCGCTGCGGCTTTCCTGTGGTGCGAAAGGCCGCTATGGTCGCGGCCGAAAAAACCTGCGCCAGGAATCGTGAGGGAGACCCAATGGACGCCGACTCCATCCGCGCCGCCTACCGGCGCTACGCGCGCTTCTACGACCCCGTCTTCGGGAACCTGCTGGCGTCGGGCCGGCACGCCGCCGTGAAGTGGATCAACCGGCGGGGCGGCCTGCGCGTTCTGGAGGTGGGCGTGGGCACGGGCATCTCCCTGTCCGACTACCGCAAGGACAACCGCGTGGTCGGCATCGACCTGTCGTCGGAGATGCTGCGCGTCGCCCAGGACCGGGTGGACCGCGAGCGGCTGGAGAATGTGGAAGGGCTGCTGGAGATGGACGCCGGGAAGCTGGCCTTCGCCGACGGCAGCTTCGACCTCGTGGTCGCCATGTATGTGATGACGGTGGTCCCCGACCCGCAGGGCACGATGAACGAGCTGGAGCGCGTCTGTCGTCCCGGCGGCGACATCCTGATCGTCAACCACTTCGCCGCCGACAAGCCGGGCATCCGCCGCTCGGTCGAGAACTGGATGGCGCCCTTCTCCAAGAAGCTGGGCTGGCGGCCCGACTTCACCCTGGACACGCTGATGTCCGGCTCCCGCCTGAAGGTGGAGGAGTTGCAGACCGTTCCGCCCTTCGGCCTGTTCAGCCTGCTGCACTGCCGCCGCGAGGCCACCACCCCCGCCTGACGGGCCGGGGCATAAGCGTCAGGGAACTCGACCGCGGCCATTGCAGTTTCCCTTCCGGACCCGGATCGACCGGGAATGGAAGGGGCTCCATGGCGCGGCGGTGCGCGTTGCTCTTGGCGGGGATGCTGACGGCCGTCTCGGCGCTGCCCGCCGCCGGGGCGACGGTGACTCTCGCCTGCAGCGGGCTCGGCATCAGCTTCGACCTGTGCCGCGACGGCGCGCAGGAATGGGCGCGGGGCAGCGGCAACGAGGTCCGCTTCGTCTCCCCGCCCAAAGGGGCGAGCGAGCAGCTGGCGCTCTACCAGCAGCTTCTCGCCGCCGGATCGCCGGACATCGACGTGTTCCAGATCGACGTGGTCTGGCCGGGCATTCTCGGCACCTACTTCATCGATCTGAAGGACCGCGCCGGGCCGGACACCGTCGGCCAGCATCTTCCGGCGATGGTCGAGGCCGCGACGGTCAAGGGACGGCTGGTCGCGATGCCCTGGTTCGCCGACGCCGGGGTCCTCTATGCCCGCAAGGATCTGCTGGAAGCCCACGGGCGCCCGGTGCCGCAGACCTGGGAGGAGCTTCAGGACACCGCCGCGCTGATCCAGCGGGCGGAGCGCGCCGCCGGGCGGGACCGGATGTGGGGCTATGTCTGGCAGGGCCGCGCCTATGAGGGGCTGACCGTCAACGCGCTGGAATGGATCGCCAGCCGCAACGGCGGCACCATCGTCGCCCCCGACGGCGCCATCACCATCGACAACCCGCAGGCCGCCGAGGCGCTGGCCATGGCCCGCGGCTGGGTCGGCTCGATCAGCCCGCCCGGAGTTCTCAATTACATGGAGGAGGAGGCGCGCGGCGTCTTCCAGTCCGGCAATGCCGTCTTCATGCGCAACTGGCCTTACGCCTGGACGCTGGTCAACGCGGCGGACAGCGCGGTCGGCGGCAAGGTCGCCGTGGTGCCGCTGCCCAAGGGCGGGCCGGAGGGGCGTCACACGTCCACGCTGGGCGGGCAGTTGCTGGCGGTCAGCAAATTCTCCGCCCATGCGGACGAGGCCGCGGACCTGGCGCTTTACCTGACCGGCCTGGCCGAGCAGAAGCGGCGGGCCATCCATGGCGCCTCCAACCCGACGATCCCGGCGCTCTACGAGGATGCGGAGGTGGTGGCCGCCAACCCCTTCTTCACGCAGCTGGCCGACTCCATCGCCAACGCGGTCAACCGCCCAGCCCAGGCGACGGGCATGCGCTACAATCAGGTCTCGGCAGAGTTCTACGCCAACGTCCATGAGGTGCTGACCGGACGGCGGGACGCCAAGGCGATGCTGCCGGACCTCAAGGAGGCTCTGGTCCGCATCAGCCGGGGAGGGCGCTGGTGAGCGACCCCCAGACCTCCAGTCTGATGCACCAGAGGCGCCGGGCGGCGTGGCTGTTCCTGCTGCCGATGCTGGTGGTGCTAACGGGGGTGGCCGGCTGGCCGTTGTTCCGCACCGTCTTCTTCTCCTTTACCGATGCGACGCTCGCCACGCTGGACGGCTTCCAGGGGGTGGGGCTGGACAATTACCTGTGGCTGATGCGCGATCCCGTCTGGTGGCGGGCGGTGTGGAACACGCTGGTCTTCACCGTGGTGTCGGTGGGGATCGAGACGGCCTTGGGGCTGGGAATCGCGCTGATCCTGAACGCGCATCTGCCGGGGCGGGGGCTGCTGCGCGCCGCCGTTCTGATCCCCTGGGCGATCCCCACGGTGGTGTCGGCTCAGATGTGGGGCTGGATGTTCCATGATCTCTACGGCGTGGTGAACGCGATCCTGATGGGACTCGGGCTGATCGCCGAGCCGCGGGCCTGGACCGCCGATCCCGATCTGGCGCTGCCGGTGGTTATTGCGGTCGATGTCTGGAAGTCCACGCCCTTCATGGCGCTGCTGATCCTGGCCGCCCTGCAGATGCTGCCGCGTGACCTCTACGAGGCGGCGCGGGTGGACGGGGTGCATCCGGTGAAGGTGTTCGTCCGCATCACGCTGCCGCTGATCCGTCCGGCGCTGATGGTGGCGGTGCTGTTCCGCACGCTGGACGCGCTACGCGTGTTCGACCTGATGTATGTGCTGACCGGCAACAGCCGCTCCACCATGTCGATGTCGGTCTATGCCCGGCAATATCTGATCGATTTCCAGGACGTGGGCTACGGCTCCGCCGCGGCGACTCTGCTGGTCCTGGTGCTGGCGGTGGCGACCGTGCTGGCGGTGACGCTGGGCCGCGTCCGAGTCGATGCCGGGAGGTGAGGGGATGGGCCTGAGACGCATCGCCTTTGCTCTTTTGATTCTGGGGATCGTCGTCTGGGCGGTGTTTCCCTTCGCCTGGGCCATCGTCACCTCGCTGAAGGCGGGCAGCGCGCTGTTCACGGTGGAGGCCTGGCCGTCGCAGCCCTCGCTGGCGAATTACGCGGCGATCTTCAAGGAGCAGCCCTTCGGGCGGAACATCCTGAACTCCCTGCTGGCCGCCTCGGCGGTGGTCGCGCTGTCGCTGGGGCTGGCGGTGCTGGCCGCCTACGCGCTGGGGCGGGTGCGCTTCAGTGGGCGGGGGCTGCTGCTGTTCGTGGTGCTGGGCGTGTCGATGTTCCCGCAGGTCGCCGTCCTGTCGGGCCTGTTCGAGCTGGTGCGTTGGCTCGGCCTCTACAACCGGATCGGCTCGTTGGTGCTGTCCTACCTGATCTTCACACTGCCCTTCACCGTCTGGGTGCTGACCACCTTCATGCGCGAGCTGCCGAAGGAACTGGAGGAGGCCGCCATGGTGGATGGCGCCGGCCCCTTCGTGATCGTGATGCGGGTGTTTCTGCCGCTGATGGGGCCGGCGCTGGCGGCGACCGGGCTGCTCGCCTTCATCGCCGCCTGGAACGAGTTCCTGTTCGCCCTGACCTTCACCCTGACCGACGACGCGCGCACCGTGCCGGTGGCGATCGCGCTGATGTCGGGAGCCAGCCAGTACGAGCTGCCCTGGGGCCAGATCATGGCGGCGTCGGTGGTGGTGACGGTGCCGCTGATCGGGCTGGTGCTGCTGTTCCAGCGGCGGATCGTCTCCGGCCTGACCGCCGGTGCGGTGAAGGGGTAGGGCGATGGCGGGCGTCACGCTGCGCGGGGTGCGCAAGAGCTTCGGGCGGATCGAGGTCATCCACGGCGTCGACCTGGAGGTCGCGGACGGCGAGTTCGTCGCCTTCGTCGGGCCGTCCGGCTGCGGCAAGTCCACCCTGCTGCGCCTGATCGCCGGGTTGGAGGAGCCGAGCGCCGGGGACCTGTCCATCGGCGGGCAGCGGGTGAACGACCGGCCCCCGGCGGCGCGCGGCATCGCCATGGTCTTCCAGTCCTACGCGCTCTACCCCCACATGACGGCCTACGACAACATGGCCTTCGGCCTGACCCTGTCGCGGACCGACAAGGGGACCATCGCGGAGCGGGTGCGCGCCGCCGCGCGTCTGCTGCAGATCGAGGACCTGCTCGACCGCAAGCCGCGCGACCTGTCCGGCGGGCAGCGCCAGCGCGTCGCCATCGGGCGGGCCATCGTGCGCGAGCCGCAGGTCTTCCTGTTCGACGAGCCGCTGTCCAACCTCGACGCCGGCCTGCGCGT
The DNA here is from genome assembly GCF_042657465.1 of Azospirillum himalayense. Taxonomy (NCBI): domain Bacteria; kingdom Pseudomonadati; phylum Pseudomonadota; class Alphaproteobacteria; order Rhodospirillales; family Azospirillaceae; genus Azospirillum; species Azospirillum himalayense. Next base: position 108,688 of record NZ_JBHSLC010000001.1, read on the forward strand.
CCAGATGCGCCTGGAGATCGCCAAGCTGAAGGCGGACCTGCGCGCCACCATGATCTACGTGACCCACGATCAGGTCGAGGCGATGACCCTGGCCGACCGCATCGTCGTGCTGAACGCCGGGCGGGTGGAGCAGGCCGGCACGCCGCTGGAGCTGTACCACCGCCCGCGCAACCGCTTCGTCGCCGGATTCATCGGCTCGCCGGCCATGAACTTCCTGGATGTGGTTTCGGAAGGGTGGGCGGACGGATCGGTGCGGGTCTGGCTGCCCGGCGGGGTGCCGCTGGACGTCGCGGTGGACGGTGCCGCGCCGGCGGCGGGCACGCCCCTGACGCTCGGCGTCCGGCCGGAGCATGTCGGTTTGGCCGATGGCGGGGTCGGGCTGCTCGCCACCATCCTGGCGGTGGAGCGGCTGGGCGGCGAGACGCATTGCCACGCCGCGCTGGAGGACGGGCAAAGACTCCTGGTCCGCCTCGACGGTGACCGGCCGGTGAAGGCGGGCGAGCGGTTGCGCTTGAACCTGCGGGGCGAAACCGCGCATCTCTTCGGTCCCGACGGGCAGAGGCTCTGAGCGCATGGGGTGGAGTGCGCTGCTTCGCTTTCAAATGAACTTGCCGGCGAAGCGGCGGTCCGCTTGAATGCCGTCATGGACATCATGACACCCCGGCAGACCGACATCCTGGCGCTCGCCCGCACGCAGGGGCGCGTGCTGGTCGACGATCTGGCCGCCCGCTTCAACGTCACGCCGCAGACCATCCGCAAGGACCTGAACGAGCTGTGCGACCGCCGCCTTCTCCAGCGGGTGCATGGGGGGGCCGTCGCCGGATCGGGGGTCGAGAATCTCGGCTACGAGGCGCGGCGGCTGATCGCCCAGGACGAGAAGCGCGCCATCGGCCGCCGCGCGGCGGAGCTGGTGCCCGACAGCTCCTCCCTCTTCATCAACATCGGCACGACGACGGAGGAGGTGGCCCGCGCCCTTCAGGGGCGGAGCGGGCTGGTGGTCATCACCAACAACATCAACGTCGCCAACCTGCTGCGCCCCGAGCCGCACATCGAGGTGATCGTGGCTGGCGGGGTGGTTCGGCGGTCGGACGGCGGCATCGTCGGCGAGGCCGCCATCGACTTCTTCAACCAGTTCATGGCCGATTTCGCGGTGATCGGCGCCTCGGCCATCGACGAGAGCGGGGCGCTGCTCGACTTCGACTACCGCGAGGTGCGGGTGTCGCAGGCGATCATGGCGAACGCCCGCCACGTCATCCTGGTCGCCGACCGCGGCAAGCTGGAGCGCACCGCCCCGGTGCGCATCGGTCACATCTCGCAGGTCCACACCTTCGTCACCGACGTCCTGCCCTCCGGCCGGCTGGCCCGCATCTGCCGCGAGGCCGGCGTGCGGGTGGAGGAGCTGTTCCCCGACCGCGCGACCGAGCCGGAACCCCAGGACTGATGCCTACACCAGCCAGACCCAGGCGGTGACGACGACGAGCAGCGACGCCGTGGAGGCGACGCCGATGGGCAGCGCCAGCCGGTAGATCGCGGATTCCGCCTCGGTCAGCCCCAGGAGGCTGGAGGCCAGCACAATCCGGCCCGGAGTCAGCAGCGTGCAGACGCTGCCGGCCACCACCTGGATCGCGGCGGCGGCGATCAGTGGCAGGCCGCTGCCCGACGCGAGATTGACCTGGATGTGCATCATCAGGGCGTTCGACGCCGTGTTGGAGCCGGTCAGCATCCCCGTCGCCGCCCCCAGCACCGGCACGGCCAGCACGGCGGCGGAACCCGCCACCGCCTGCCACGCCTGCCCGAAGGCCGTGGCCCCGCCGGAGGCGGCCATGAAGGCGGCCAGTTCCACGAAGACCAGGGTCGCCGCCATCGGCACCAGCGCGGCGCGCAGGGCGGGACCGGCCACAGCCAGGGCGCGCCCGCGCGGCAGGCCCGCCAGCATGACCAGGGCGATGGCGACCAGCCAGGTCGAGGGGTGGCGCAGCAGAGGCATCGGCGCCAGCCCGCCGAACGGGTCGAGCACCAGCGAGTCCGCCGTCCAGCCCGACAGCGGCGGCAGCAGCCGGGTCGCCATCAGCCCGCCGACCAGAACCACATAGGGCCACAGCAGGGCCAGCAGCCGCGACAGGCCGGCGGCGTCGCGCGGCAGCCGCCGCGCCTCCACCGCCACCAGGAGCACCGCCGTCGCCAGTCCGCCGCCCAGCTCCGGCGCCACGAAGCGGTTGGTCAGCCAGAGCAGTCCGGCCAGCGCCAGCATCAGGGCGAGGTCCCTGGCCCGGTCGATCGGGCTGGAGGCCAGCCCGGCACCGTGGATCAGCCGCCAGAACACCAGCAGCAGGCTGGGCAGCACGACCACCATCAGCGCCGCGCTGGCCGTCCCCAGCTCCGTGAAGGACACGCCGATCAGCTCCGCCCCGACCCGCGTGCCGACGCCCAGCGCGCCCCAGGGGGCGAGCATCTGGCTGAACAGGCCCAGCGCCGCGGCGTGGGCCGGCGGCAGGTTCAGCGGGCGCAGCATGGCGAGCGCCACCACCAGCCCGACGCCGAACCCGGTCACCGATTCGGCGAAGGGACCGGCGAGCAGGCAGGCGACGAAGACGGCGCGGCGGCGCTCGGCCGGGGTCCTCACCTCGGCCTGCGCCTCGGCCTTGACGGCACGGGCCTCGAAGGCGCGATGGAACAGCAGGCCCGCCGCGATGATCGACATGGCGTGCCACGCCAGCCACGCTCCCTCGCCGGCCTTCAGCGCCACGGCGGGGAGCAGGCCGGGCAGCTGGGCCTGCCAGTCCGGAACGGCGGTGCCGCTCGGCGGCGCCACCATCAGGGCCGCCATCAGCACCCCGGCGGCCAGCGCCATGCCCGCGGTCCCGGCGGTCAGCATGCTGACGCGCCGGGACACGAGCAGGGCGACGGTGGCGGCGAGCGGCAGCAGATGGAGGGTCAGGGGCATGATCGACACAGGGGACCGTGGAAGAAGCGTGCTGATATACTAATATCGGCGCGCTTCGGCCAGCCCCATCGGTCTTTGCGCGGCAGCCCCGCTTTCCGGGAGGCTCAGGCGCCCCGGGTGCCGTGCAGCAGAGCGATTTCCGCCAGAAGATCGTCGATGGCGGCCAGCGCGAAATCCAGCGCGGCCTGGTCGGTCAGCCGGCCGTCCCTGATCTTCTCGTGAACCATGCCGATGACCACCTGCGGGCGGGCGATGACCCGGCCCATCATGCCGGACAGCGTCTCGCGCATCTCGTGCTGGGCGCGCACGCCGCCGGTGAAGGCGGGGGAGGCGGTCATGATGAGGATCGGCTTGCCCCGCACCGGCGACTTCATGGCCGGGCGCGACGCCCAGTCCAGCGCGTTCTTCAGCACCCCCGACATGCCGTAATTGTACTCGGGGGAAATGACGACCAGGCCATCGGCCGCGGCGATGGAGTCGCGCAGGGCGGTGGCCGGGGCGGGTGTGTTCTCCGCGTCCAGGTCGGGATCGTAGGGCGGGATGTCGTTCAGCGGGAAGAGGGCCATCTCCGCCTTGTTGCCCGCCTTGTTGCCCAGGGAGTCGGAGAGCGTGTTCAGCACCGCGGTGCAGTGGGAGTGGCGGCGGATGCTGCCGGAAAGACCGAGAAGGCGGACGGGCTTGGCGGTGTCGGTCATCGTGGCTGTCCTGTTGCGGTTTGAGGGGGGATGTCCGTTCCAACGGTGCGCGTGGAGGATGGTGCCGCCCCTGCCATCGCTCCGCAACCCGGAGGAACCGATGGCCGGCGCCGATCTTGAATCGGAGCGGACTCCGTAGAATCCACAATAGGGACGAAGCGCCTCGAAAATGCCTAAAATGCAAGGCAAATCGCCGATTTTTTCAACGCCAGCAGTGACCTAGCGGATGGACCGCTCCCCGAACGCCTCTGACTTAGGTCGGGTAGGGTGCGACAATATGGTGGTGATTTTCTGGCCTTAATACAGTAGAAATAAAACTTAAGTAGTGTTTTATGCGTGTTCTCCGCGACGGGGTGCTGGCTTATGCGCGATAATGGACCGGTTACGAACCGCGAAATCGAAATGACCGACGATATGCTGCTTGTGTCGCGAACCGACACCCGCGGCAAAATTACGTTCGTCAATAAAGCATTCGTTGATATTAGCGGTTTCTCAGAGACGGAATTAATCGGCGCCCCCCACAATGTTGTCCGCCATCCGGACATGCCCCCGGCGGCCTTCGCCAACCTGTGGGAAACCATCAAGGATGGCCGGCCGTGGGAAGGTCTGGTCAAGAATCGCTCCAAAACAGGTGACCATTACTGGGTGAAGGCAAACGTCACCCCGATCACCGAAAAGGGCGTGGTGACGGAGTACATCTCCATCCGGTCCAAGCCAAGCCGTGACGCGGTGGCGGAGGCGGAGCGCATCTACGCCGAGATCCGCGCCGGGCGTGGCCAGCAATACGGGTTGCTGGAGGGCCAGATCGTCCGCCGCGGCTTCGGCGTCTGGCTGGGCAATCTGGCGTCCAGCATCGCCGGCCGCATCATGGCAACCATCGGCTTGCTGCTGCTGACCGTCATGGTCCTCGGCTGGCTGAGCCTGACCGGCAGCGACAGCGTCGAAATCTTCGTGGGGCTGATGCTGTTCGGCCTGCTGGTGGCCGGCGTCGGCACGCTCAGCGTTCTGGGGACGGTCCGCCGTCCGCTCGGGCTGGTCGAAACCCATCTCGACGCCATCGCCCGCGGCGACTTGATGACGAACGTTCCCAGTTCCGGCGTGGCGGAGTTCGCCCGCATCCGGTCGCAGATCCGCGCCGTGAAGGCGAAGCTGAACTACTCCACCCAGGAGCGCGCGGAGCGCCAACGCCAAGCGGAGGAGGAGCGCATCACCGCCCTCCAGTCGATGGCCGAAACGGTGGAACGCGAGGCCAGCCACGCGGTGGAGCAGGTCGCCCTGCGCACCGGCGGCATGGCTCAGGACGCCGACGCCATGGCGACCTCGGCCGAGCGGGTCAGCATCAACGCGCAGAACGTCGCCGCGGCGGCGGAGGAGGCACTGGCCAACGCCCAGACCGTGGCGGCGGCGACGGAGGAACTGGCGGCCTCGATCCGCGAGATCTCCGCGCAGATCGCCCATTCCAGCGCGGTTACCCGCCGCGCCGTGGAGAACGGCCAGCGCACCCAGGGCACCATCCAGTCGCTGTCCGAGGCGGTCGGCCGCATCGACGAGGTGGTCAAGCTGATCACCGACATCGCCAGCCAGACCAACCTGCTGGCGCTGAACGCGACCATCGAGGCGGCGCGCGCCGGCGAGGCCGGCAAGGGCTTCGCGGTGGTGGCGCAGGAGGTGAAGAACCTCGCCAACCAGACCGCCCGTTCGACCGAGGAGATCACCCGCCTGATCGCGGAAATCCAGGGGGTGACCAGCACCGCCGTGGGTGCGGTGGCGGAGATCGGCGACACCATCGGCGAGATCGACCAGATCTCCAGCGCCATCGCCGCCGCGATGGAGGAGCAGGCCGCCGCCACCCAGGAAATCAGCCGCAACGTGGTGGAGACCTCCAACGCCGCGCAGGAGGTGTCGGTGCGCATCGCCGCCGTGTCCAGCGACGCCGACCAGACCGGTTCGCAGGCGTCCGGCGTGCGGGCCGGCTCGGACGAGGTGGCGAACAGCATCGACGAACTGCGCCGCGTGCTGGTCCGCGTCGTCCGCACCTCCACGACCGACGCCGACCGCCGCCGCAGCCCGCGCTACCGCGTGAACGAGGCCTGCGGCGTCGTGGTCCATGGGCGCGACCAGTCCGGCACCCTGACCGACCTGTCGAACGGCGGCGCCATGCTGAGCGGGGTCAGCGGTCTCGGCGTGGGCGACCGTGGCACCCTGCGGCTCGACCGCTTCGGCCTGACCGTCGCCTTCGAGGTGCGGGCCATCGACAAGACGGCGATCCATGTCCGCTTCGCCGAAACCGACGTGGCCCTGCCGCGCTTCCGCGATGCGTTCGGCCAGTTGACGCGCGGCCTTCAGCCGGTGGCGACAGCGGCGGCCTGACGAACAGCAACACGCCCTGAAAAAGCAACGGCCCGGCGTTCCGCACGCCGGGCCGTTGTCGTTTTGGGTTCTCTCCGTTCAGCCTTCCGGCTTGTCCACGCGGTAGCGGAAGTCGCAGTGGCTGGCGCCCTGCATGATGGTCTGCGTCCGCTCCATCTTGATCGACGGGTCGTAACCCGTGCAGAAGGCGGCGTCGCGGTTGCAGGACAGCAGGTGGCCGATGGTACCCAGCCCCATCTCCCGGTACATCTCGGCGTAGCGGCAGCGGGTGACGTTGTAGTCGAACCGCGTCTCGTCCTGGTGCAGCACCTCCAGCCGCAGCGCGTCGTCCTTGGTCCACAACGGCTGCAGGTCGGCGAAACTTTTCAGGCTGGTGCCGTTCGGCTCGGTCGCGGCGAAGGCCGCGGCGGATTCCACCGCGGCGCGGGTGATGGCGGCGCCCAGGATGTCCTGCGCCACCGCCTCGCCCAGCCGGGCGGCCATTTCCTCGTAGACCGGCTTCAGGATCGCCGCCTCGATCCCACGGCGCTCCAGCATGCCCATCACCGGCTTGGCCGCGGGCGTGTCGGTCGGTTCGGTCATCGGTGTCTCCGTCTCAAGAAGCCGTCAATGCGCGTGTCCGCCGAGATAGGCTTCGGCGATGCGGGGGTCGTCACGGAGTTGGGCGGCCGGACCGGCCAGCACGATGCGCCCGTCCTCCATCACCGCCGCGTGGTCGGCGACCCGCAGGGCGGCGCGGGCGTTCTGCTCGACCAGCAGGATCGACACGCCCTCCGCCCGGATGCGCTGAACCAGATCGAAGATTTGCGCGACGACCATCGGGGCCAGTCCCAGCGACGGTTCGTCGAGCAGGAGCAGGGCCGGGCGGCGCATCAGGGCGCGGGCGATGCACAGCATCTGCTGCTCGCCGCCCGACAGCGACCCGGCGTTCTGGCGCAGGCGCTCCCGCAGGACCGGGAACATGTCGAGCATCCGGTCGAGTTCGCCGAGCCCGACGTCGCCGCCGCCGAGCACCAGATTCTCCCGCACGCTCATGTTGGAGAAGATCTGGCGGCCTTCCGGCGCCTGCGACAGGCCGAGCTTGACGATGCGGTGGGCGGGCAGGTTGGCGATGGGCTCGCCGCGGAAGGCGATGCCGCCCCGGCTCGCCCGGTAGACGCCCGAGATCGCCCGCATCAGCGTGGTCTTGCCGACGCCGTTGGAGCCCAGAACGGCGACGATGGCGCCCTGCGCCACGGTCAGGTCGATGCCGTGCAGGATCTCCTGCGGCCCCATGGTGACGTGCAGGTTCTCGATCGCGAGGATCGGGCCGTTTGACTGCTGCTGGGTCATGCGTCCACCCCCAGATAGGCTTCCAGGACCGCCGGATCGCGGCGGATGGCGTCGGGCGGGCCGTCGGCGATCTTGCGGCCGGAGGCGAGAACCAGGATGCGCTGGCAGATGCTCATGACCAGGGTCATGTCGTGCTCCACCAGCATGATGGTCAGGCCGGTGCCGTGCAGCCGCTTGATGAAGTCGGCCAGCGCGCGGGTCTCGGTGTCGTTCAATCCGGCAGCCGGTTCGTCGAGGATCAGGAAGCGCGGCTGCATTGCCAGGGCGCGGGCGATCTCCAGATACTTGCGCTGGCCGTAGGGCAGGTTGGCCGCCAGTTCGCCCGCCACATGGGTCAGGCCGACGGCCTCCAGCGCCTCCCAGGTGCGGCGGCTGATCTCGGCGGAGCGGGCGCCGCCCCCGGCGAGGGAGCCGAACAGCGCCCCCAGCGCCCCCTGGGGCAGCGCGCCGACCGCGCCCACCGACACGTTGTCGAAGACCGACATGTTCGGGAAGACGCGCAGATTCTGGAAGGTGCGGCTGATGCCCAAACGGGCCACCTGGTTGGTCTTCAGCCCGCTGATGGTCCTGCCGTCGAAGGCGACGGTGCCCGACGACAGCGGCGTGAAGCCGGAGATCAGGTTGAACAGGGTGGTCTTGCCGGCGCCGTTCGGGCCGATCAGCCCGACCAGTTCGCCCTCGTCCACATGGCCGGTCACGTCGTTCACCGCCAGCACGCCGCCGAAGCGGCGGCTGACGTTGCGGATGTCGAGAAGATGGGTCATCGCCAGCCGATCCCTTCGCCCTTCACGGTGTTGCGCCACGCCGCACCCAGCTGGCGCCGCGCGAGCTGGAGCGCGGAGACCTCGCCCAGCAGGCCCTTCGGCAGCAGGAGGATCGACAGGAACATCACCAGACCGACCATGATGTTGCGGAAGTCGCCGAAGGCGCGCAGCCCTTCCGGCAGCAGGATCAGCAGAAGCGCGCCGATCACCGCGCCGGGCAGGCTGCCCAGGCCGCCCACCACCACCATCGCCAGGATCAGGATGGATTCGGAGAACTTGAAGTCGCCCGGCGAGATGTAGCCGGTCATGTGCGCCCACAGGCTGCCCGCCACGCCGGCGAAGAAGGCCGACAGGGTGAAGGCCTCCATCTTCAGACGCGCCGTGCTGACGCCCATGGCGTCGGCGCACTGGTCGTCCTCGCGGATCGAGCGCAGGGCGTTGCCGTAGTAGGAGTGGCTGAGCCGCCCGATCGCCAGGACGCACAGCGCCACCACCGTCGCCACCGTGTAGTAGGTGGCGAGCCGGCCCGACAGGCTGAAGCCGAACAGCTCCAGGCCCTTGGTGACGATGATGCCGTTGGGGCCCTTGGTGAACTCCACCCAGTTCAGCATGACCAGATAGAGCATCTGCCCGATGGCCAGAGTCGCCACGGCGAAATAGATGCTGACCAGCCGCATGGTCGGCAGCGCCACCAGGAAGGCGATCAGCGCCGCCACCAGACCGGACAGCGGCAGCGTCACCGTGAAGCCCAGCCCGAACTTGGTCGAGAGCAGGGCGGCGGTGTAGGCCCCCACCCCGTAGAAGGCGGCGTGCCCGAGATGCAGCAGCCCGGCCACCCCGGTGACCAGATGCATGGAGGCGGACAGCAGGATGAAGATCAGCGCCAGATTGGCGATCTGATAGAAATAGCCGCGGTCGAAGCCGGCCAGCACGGCCGGCAGCCCGACAAAGACCAGCAGGGCGAGCAGGAGCGGAATCAGCGCGCCTTGCCCGCGCCGCGGCGCCGACAGGTCAGACACGTTCACGGCGCGCTCCGAACAATCCGTTGGGGAAGAAGATCAGGGTGAGGATCAGGAAGCCGTAGGCCACCATATCCGACCAGCCCGACGACACGAAGGTCGTCGCCATGCTCTCCGAGATGCCCAGGATCAGGGCGCAGATCACCGCGCCGGGGATCGAGGACAGACCGCCCATCACCATGGCGACGAAGGCCTTGATGCCGGGGACGAAGCCCATGGCGGGGAAGATCGCCCCGTAATAGAGCCCGGTCAGGATGCCGGCCGCCGCCCCCATCATCGAGCCGACGACGAAGGTCATGATGATGGTGCGGTCGGTGTCGATGCCGACATACTTGGCGCCCAGCGGGTTGTTCGACACCGCCCGGATCGACAGGCCGATGCGGGTGCGGGTCAGCAGATACTGGAGACCGATCAGCATCGCCGCGGCCACGCCGAAGATGATGAAGTCGCCGGTCACCAGGATCACCGGCCCGATGCGCACCGGCGTGTTGATGAGATACTCGAACGGGACGGAGCGCATCTGCGACCCGAACACGATCTCCAGCGCCTCGCGCACCACGATGGACACGGCGAGCGAGGAGAGCAGGGTGGATTCGCGCATCGCCCGCGACTTCAGCGACGCCTCGTCGGTGAAGCGGCGGAAGGGTTTGAAGGCGATCCGCTCCAGCGAGAATCCGGCCATGGCGCCGATCGCCAGGGCGATGAAGATCACCGCGAAGATCGGCGGGGCCGTCGCGGAAATCAGCACCAGCCCGGCGAAGGCGCCCAGCGTGTAGACCTCGCCATGGGCGAAGTTGACGACGTTCAGAACGCCGAAGATCAGCGTGAAGCCGATCGCCATCAGCGCGTAGGTCATCCCCAGCGACAGCCCGATGGCGAGCTGCTGGAGGTAATAAGGGTCGATCATGCGGACCGTTCGCTGGAGATCGTTAGGCTATCGGGTCGGAAGGGGGCGCGCCGGTCAGTCGGCGACCGGCACGAAGGCGCCGCCCTTGACCTCGACCTTCACCAGCTCCTTCTCGGCCTCGCGGTCGGCGCTGAAGCTGGTCTTGCCGGTCACGCCCGGGAAGTCCTTGGTCTCGGCCAGGGCGTCGCGCACCTTCTCGCGGGTCGGGTTCGGGTAGGCCTTCTCGACCGCGGCCAGCATGATGCGCACGGCGTCATAGGCCTGCGCCGGGAACTGTCCCGGGACCGCGCCGTTGGAAGCGGCCTTCCACTCCGTCACGAAATGCTGGATGTGCGGGGCGGGATCGGTCGGCAGGAAGTTGGAGGTCAGGTGCACGCCCTCCGCGGCTTCGCCGGCCAGCTCGATCAGCTTCGGGCTGTAGGCGGCCGAGGTCGAGTAGACCGGGGTCTTGATGCCGAGCTGCTGCACCTGACGCAGGAACTGCGCGCCGTCCTCGTAGAAGAAGCCGGTGTAGATGGCGTCCGGCTTCGCGCGCTCCAGCTTGCTGATCAGCGAACGGTAGTCCTTCAGGCCGCGGTTGAAGAACTCGGAGAACACCACCGTGCCGCCGTTGGCCTTCACGCCATCGGTGAAGCCGGAGACGACGGACTGGCCCCAGTCGGTCTGCTCGGCGATGACCGCGATGTTCTTGTAGCCCTTGGACAGCATCCACTTGGCGTTGTAGGGGCCTTCCTGCGCCTGGGTGGCGATGTTGCGGAACTGGTACTTGGAAATCTTGGTGTAGTCGGGGTGCGAGGCCGTCTGCGAGAGCTGCGGCATCCCGGCGTCCTTGTAGACCTGCGCCGAGGCCATCGACACGCCCGAGGTGAAGTCGCCCAGCACGCCGACGATCGCCTTGTCGTCCACGAACTTGCGGGCGATGTTGGTGCCCTCCTTGGCGTCGGAGCGGCTGTCCTCGAAGACGATCTCCGCCTTGAAGGGCTTGCCGGACGCGTTGAACTCGGTCAGGGCAATCTCGGCGGCCTTGCGGAAGTCCTGGCCGTACTGCGCGGTCTCGCCGGTCAGCGGCAGCTGGTAGCCGATCTTTACGGTGTCGGCGGCCAGGGCGGTGCCGGCCAGCGCGGCGGTCATGAGGGCGGCGAGGGAGGCGGTCTTCAGGGCGGTCATCGCAGGTGAACCTTTCTTGTGAAGGCCGGCTTCGAGGCCGGTGTTGGGCAGCGTCGTACGGTTGGACTGAGTAACTTGGCGGATCAGGCGGCCTTGGGGCCGGGCAGGACCTTCAGGCGGCAACAGCCTTCGTCGCCGGGCTTCCAGGTCTCGCCGCGGAAGACGAAGCCGGCCGCCTCGAACAGGCCGCCGTCGATGGCGCCGGCCATGTTGCACAGCAGCTCCAGATCCTCGTCGGACTTGCCCTGGGCCTGCCACGCCTCCTTCAGGGGGCAGCGGTGGAAGTGAATCTCCAGCGCGTCGCCGTCGCAGCGCTTGATCTCCGGCGCGAACATGGAATCGCGGTTCGGGATGCCGTCGAGGAAGGCGTGGCACAGGCCGGCAAGGTCGTCCGGGCCGTGCGCCGCGTACTTCACGCCCATCGCCTCGCCCAGGCGGCGGGTCGCCTCGCGCCCGATGTCCAGCGCCGTCTCGGTGCCGTAGCGCTCGCGCAGCACGTCGAACATGTGGGCGTAGGACGCGGCCCGCATGGCGTAGGCGTTGCGCAGCTGCGTGGCGTGGTCCGGGGCGGCAGGCGCCTTGGTGTCTTCAGTCATCGTCAGATTTCCCGGATGTCGTTCCAGCGGTATTGCAGGAGTTTGAACGGCCCGATGCGTTGCAGCAGGTCGTTGAAGGGCAGGGGGCGCGGATCGGTCAACGGCAGCGCCAGCTCCGTCGGATCGCGGCCCAGCGCGGCGTAGGCCAGCTCCCGCCCCAGCGAGACGGACAGGGCGACGCCGCGCCCGTTGCAGCCCGCCCAGGTGAAGGCGTTGGGGCCGAGCTGGTGGACCCGCGGGGTGTAGTCGGTGGTCATGGCGATCCGCCCGTTCCACACATGGTCGAACCGCAGCCCGCGCAGGGTGGGGAACATTGAGGCCAGCCGCAGGCCGACGATGCGGCGCAGCCGGTCCGCCCCGTCGACAGGGACGAGCAGCGCGCCGCCGCTGACCAGCCGGTGGTCGGCGGTGTAGCGCATGAAGCGCAGGTCGCCGTGGGTGTCGGACATGGCCTGACGGCCGGGCAGGATGCTGCGCCGCTGCGCCTCGTCCAGCGGCTGGGTGGCCATCTGCCAGGACAGGACTGGTACGACCTCCGTGCGGATTTCGGGGAAGACCGCGGCGGCATAGCCGTTGGTGCCCAGCACCAGGGCGTGGGCGGTCACCGTACCGGCCGGCGTTCGGGCGACCCAGCGGTCGCCGCGCCGCTCCACCGACAGGACCGGAGAGTTGATGAAGACCGACGCGCCGGCCTCCACCGCCTTGCCGGCCAACCCACGGGCCAGCGCCAGCGGGTTGATGTGGCCGCCGCTGCGGTTCATCCAGCCGCCGTAATAGGCGTCGGTGCCCAGCAGGTCCGAGATGCCGGCGCGGTCGAGCAGCTCCACCGGAGCGCCCCGGCTGCCCCACTGCTTCGCCCGCCGTTCGGCGATGGCGATGCGGCCCGGCGAATGGACGGGCTGTACCCAGCCGGTCTGCTCGGCCGCGCAGTCGATGCCCAGGCGGCGAATCAGGGCGAACAGGGTTTCGGCGCTGTCGCGGATCAGCGCGACGAAGCGTTCGCCCCGTTCCGGCCCGAATTTGGCGACGAGGTCCTCAGGATCCGGACGCGTCAGGGTCGGGATGACCTGCCCGTTGTTGCGCCCGGACGCGCCGCGCCCGATCTCCGACGCCTCCAGGACGACGGCGCGCTTGCCCGATTCGGCGGCGTGCAGGGCCGCCGACAGGCCGGTGAAGCCACCGCCGATCACCAGCAGGTCGGCTTCCACCGCGTGTTCGAGCACCGGAAGGGCCGGCGGCGGCGGGGCCGTGGCCTCCCACAGGGAGTCGGGCCGCTGCCAGATGCCGCCGGTTCCAGGAACACCGGTCTTGTTCTCTATCGCCTTCACCGTGCCTTGTCCCACGTCTGTCGGGTGAAATCGGCCCGATCATGGGACAAATTGCATACCCGGGCAATTACCATGGACGGGGCGCGGTAATTTTCCTGTTTCATACACAAACCATAGGGAGATAGGAATGGTTTGTACAAAGGTGGCCGTATAGATTGCCTTGCGCCTTTATAGCCCTCTCCCCTCTGGGGAGAGGGTGGCCCGCAGGGCCGGTGAGGGGGATGCGCCTTTGCCGAACGTAACCAGACGCGCAACCCCCTCACCCTAACCCTCTCCCCGGAGGGGAGAGGGGATACCGGTTGCCGTCACGCCGCGCGCGGCAGCACGGTCTCGGCCAGCCGCACCCAATAGCTGAGGCCGATGGGCAGGACTGCGTCGTTGAAGTCGTAATGCGGACTGTGCAGGTTGCGCCCGCCGTCCGACGGACCGGCGCCGACCCAGACGTAGCAGCCGGGGCGCTGCTGCAGCATGAAGGCGAAATCCTCAGCCCCCATGCTGGGCATCGGGTCCAGATCCAGCCCCGATTCGCCGACGACTCCGGCGGCGGCGCGGCGGGCCAGCTCGGTCGCCCCGGCCTCGTTCACCGTGGAAGGGTAGCGGCGCTCGTAACGCAGCTCCGCCTCGACCCCGTAGCCGCCGGCGATGGCCTTGGCCAGTTCGCCCATGCGCCGCTCCACCATGTCCTGCACCTCCTTGCGGAAGGTCCGGGTGGTTCCACGCAGGACGGCGGTGGCCGGAAGGACATTCCACGTATCGCCAGCGTGGAACTGCGTGACGCTGACCACGGCGGAATCGACGGGATGCACGCTGCGGCTGGCGATGGTCTGCCATGCGTTGACGATCTGGGTGCCGGCCAGGATCGTGTCAGTGCCCAGATGAGGCATGGCGGCGTGGGTGCCCTTGCCGGTCAGGGTCAATTCGAAGATGTCGTAGGCGGCCATGATCGGGCCGGGGCGCAGCGCGATCTTGCCGACCTCCAGCCCCGGCCAGTTGTGCATGCCGTAGACCTGCTCGACGGGGAATGTCTCGAACAGCCCATCCTCGACCATCACGCGCCCGCCGCCCTCGTTCTCCTCCGCGGGCTGGAAGACGAAGGCGATGGTGCCCTGGAAGTTCGGATGCGCCGACAGGTGGCGCGCCGCGCCCAGCAGCATCGCCGTGTGCCCGTCGTGGCCGCAGGCATGCATGCGCCCCGGATTGTGCGAGGCGTGGGGCAGGTTGGTCTGCTCGTGGATGTGCAGGGCGTCCATGTCGGCGCGGAAGGCGACCGCCGGCCCCTCGCCGTTGCGCAGCAGCCCGACCACGCCGGTCTTGGCGAGGCCGCGGTGAACCTCCAGCCCGAAGGAGGCCAGCTTCTCGGCCACGAAATCGCTGGTCCGCTCCTCCTCGAAGGCCGTTTCCGGGTGGGCGTGCAGGTCGCGCCGCCACGCGGTCATGTCGGCCGTCAGCGCCTCCGTCCCGTCGATCGTCCTCACCATGTCCCTGGTTCCCTGTGTTTCATGAGTGTGTGCGAATGATCTTGCCCAAAAAAGCACCCGTCGTGCAAAGCGCACGACGATGCGGTGCCGTCACATCACCCTTGCAGGGCGGGCCGGTTCCGTGCAGTATGTGAGTGAACGTTCACTCATGATGAACGCCACGAACGGAAGCGCCATGTCCAAAGACGCCCGCAGCGACGCACGCAACAAGGTCCGGGACGCCGCCATCGCGCTGTTCGCCCAGAAGGGGGTGAAGGCGACCACCATCAAGGACATCGCCCGCGCCGCCGGGGTGTCGGAGGGGGCGCTGTACCGCCATTGGGCCAGCAAGGAGGAGCTTGCCGCCGCCCTGTTCGCCGCCGAATACACCGCCCTGTCGCACAGCCTGCGCGAGGCGGCGGGGAGCGGCCCGGCGCCGCAGCGGCTGCGCCGCGTCATCGCCTGGGCCTTCGGGCTGGTCGAGGCGGCGCCGGGCCGCGCGCGCTTCCTTCTGCTGTCGCAGCACGACGCTCTGCCGCTGGTTCCTGACGGGTTGGAGACGCCGGTGGACGTGGTCTGCGCCATCGTCGGCGACGGCATCGCGGAGGGGAGCGTCGTCGACGCCGACCGCGAGGCGCTGGCCCACACGGTGATCGGCGCCATCGTCCTCAACATCCAGTCGCATGTTTACGGACGGCAGACGGCTCCGCTCGGCACGCTGGTCGATACGGTCGCCGACGCGCTGCTGCGCGGCCTGTCCACCGGAAAGGAAACCTGAGCCATGGGCGAACTCGGTCTTCTCGCCACGCGGCGCTTCCTGCCGCTGTTCGTGACGCAGTTCCTCGGCGCCTTCGGCGACAACGTGCTGCGCGGCGCCATCGCGGTGCTGGCCGTCTACGGCATGGCGGGGACGGCGGGTGACGGCGCGCTGATCTCGACGCTCGCCGCGGCGGCCTTCACCGTGCCCTTTCTGCTGTTCTCGGCGACCGCCGGGCAATTGGCCGACCGCTTCGACCGCACGCTGATCTCCCGCGCCGTGAAGGTGGCGGAGATCGGCCTGATGGCGATTGCCGCCTGGGGCATCATGCGCGCCGACCTCGGCGTGCTGATCGTCGCGCTGGTCGGCATGGGCGCCCATTCCACCGTCTTCGGGCCGGTCAAGTACGGCCTGCTCCCCGACCTGCTGAAGCCGGAGGAGTTGACCGCCGGCAACGGGCTGGTCGAGGCCGGGACCTTCGTGGCGATCCTGCTCTGCACCATCGCGGGAGGTTCGCTCGCTCTGGCCCACCCGCTGGCGCTTCCGGGACTGCTCGGGGCGACGGCGCTGGGCGGACTGGCGGCGTCGCTGCTGATCCCGCGGGCCGGCAACGCCGACCGGACGGTGCGCGTCGGGCTGAACCCGGTGTCGGTCACCCTGCGCGTTCTGCGCGCCACCGCGCAGGACCGCGTGTCGATGCTGGCGATCTACGGCATCTCCGTCTTCTGGGGTGTCGGCGCGGTCGTCATGGCGCAGTTCCCGGCCATCGCGCGGGAGACGCTGGGCACCGACAGTGAGGGCGCGACCCTGCTGCTGGCGGTCTTCGCCGTGGGCGTGGCGGTCGGTTCCGTCTACGCCGGGCTGGGGCACCGGGTGCCCTCGCGCGCCGACGCGCGCCGCGCTGCCCTGGCGGGCCTCGTCGCGGCGGTGGCCGGTGCGGCGCTGCCCTTCCTGACGCCCGACGCGCCGTCGGCGGAGCCGCTGTCGGCGCTGGCCCTGCTGGCCCAGCCCTGGGCGATGCCGCTGCTGGCCGACCTGTTCCTGATCGCCGCGGCGGGCGGCGCCTTCGCCGTGCCGCTCTACGCGCTGATCCAGCATCGCGCGGCGGTCTCGGCCCGCGCCCGGGTGATCGCGGCGGCCAACGTGGTCAACGCGCTGTTCATGGTGGTCGGCTCGGGCATCGCCGCGGCCATGCTGGCGCTGGGCGTGACGCCGCTGACCGTCGCCGCCTGGGGCGGGGCGAGCATGCTGGCCGCCGTCGTCTTGGCGCTCGCCATCGACGCGGTTGGCCTGGGGCGGGCGCTGGCCCGCGCCTTCTTCCGGCTGGCCTTCCGCGTCGAGCTGCGCGGGGCGGAGCATCTGGAACGGCTGGAGAGGGCGGCGGTCGTCACGCCGAACCACCAGTCCTTCCTGGACGGCGCGCTGCTCGCCGCCTTCCTGCCGGGCATGCGCTTCGCCGTGGACAGCTTCATCGCGCAGCAGGCCTGGGCCAAGCCCTTCCTGGCGCTGGCCGACCACGTGACCATCGATCCGACCAAGCCGATGGGCACGCGCCTGCTCGCCCGCACCCTGGTCGAGGGCCACAAGATCTGCATCTTCCCGGAGGGGCGGATCACCGTCACCGGCTCGCTGATGAAGATCAACGGCGGTCCCGGCATGCTGGCCGACAAAGCGGGCTGCCCCATCGTGCCGGTTTGCATCGAGGGCGCGCAGCGCTCCATGCTGTCGCGGATGCACGGGCGGCTGCGGCTGGGCCTGTTCCCGCGGATCACCATCACGGTCATGCCGCCGGTCGCCACCCCGGACGTGACCGGGCTGGCCGGCAAGAAGCGGCGGGCGGCGCTGAAGTCCTGGCTGTCGCGCGTCATGACGGAAACCGTCTTCGCCGCCGGGCAGCGGCCCGACACGCTGGCGCTCGCCCTGCTGGAGGCCGGGCGGAAGACCGGCTGGGGCAAGGCGGCGGTGCAGGACGGCGACTTCACCACGCTGTCCTACCGCGCCCTGACCGCGCGCTCCCTGGTGCTCGGCCGCATCCTGGCCCGCGGCACCGAGCCGGGCGAGGCGGTGGGGGTGCTGCTGCCGACCGCCTCGCCGACCGCGGCGGTGTTCTTCGGGCTGGCGGCTTACGGGCGGCCGGCGGCGATGCTGAACTTCACCGCCGGGGCGGAGGCCGTGAAGGCGGCCTGCCGCGCCGCCGGGCTGCGCCGGATCGTCACCTCGGCCCGCTTCGTGGAGATGGGACGGCTCGGCCCGCTGGTCGAGGCGCTGGCCGCCGACCACAGCATCGTCTATCTGGAGGACGTGAAGCGCGGGCTGGGCATCGGCGACAAGCTGCGGGCGCTGGCCGCGTCGGTGGCGCCGGAGCGGTTCCTGCCCCCGCAGGGCCAGTCGGACGACGTGGCGGCGATCCTCTTCACCTCGGGGTCGGAGGGGCCGCCCAAGGGCGTGGCGCTGACCCACGACAACCTGCTCGCCAACATGGCGCAGGTGGCCTCCGTCGTCGACTTCACGCGGCAGGACGTGGTGTTCAACTGCCTGCCGGTCTTCCACTCCTTCGGGCTGCTCGGCGGGATGCTGCTGCCGATCCTGAACGGGGTGAAGACGGTGCTCTACCCCAACCCGCGCCACGTCCGGCTGATCCCCGAGCTGGTCTACCAGACCAACGCCACGGTGCTGTTCGGCACGGACTTCTTCCTGAACGCCTGGGCGCGGGCGGCGGACCCCTATGACTTCCGCTCGCTGCGGCTGGTCTTCGCCGGGGCCGAGCGGTTGCAGGAGGAGACGCGCCGCACCTACACGGAACGGCTGCGCGTGCATCTGCTGGAGGGCTACGGCACCACCGAGACCTCACCGGTGATCGCGGTCAACACGCCGGCCCGCTTCCGCCCCGGCACGGTCGGGCAGGCCCTGCCCGGCATCGAGACGGAGCTGCAGCCGGTCCCCGGCGTGCCGGTGGGTGGGCGGTTGCGGGTGCGCGGGCCGAACGTCATGAAGGGCTACATACGCGCCGACAACCCCGGCGTGGTGGAGCCGCCAGAGGACGGCTGGCACGACACCGGCGACATCGTGGACATCGACGCCGACGGCTTCATCCGCATCGTCGGGCGCGTCAAGCGCTTCGCCAAGGTGGCCGGTGAGATGGTCCCGCTGGGGCTGGTCGAGGAATTGGCGCTCCAGGCCGAACCGGACGCCGCCCACGCCGCCATCGCCCTGCCGGACGCCCGGCGCGGCGAGCGGATCGTCCTGGTCACCGCCGGCACCGGTCTGACGCGCGACGCGCTGGCGTCGGCGGCCAAGGCCAAGGGAGCGCCGGAGATCGCCATTCCCCGCGACGTGCTGCGGGTGGAGACGATCCCCCTGCTCGGCACCGGCAAGACCGATTACCCCGCCGTCAGCCGGCTGGCCGCGGAAATGCTGGCGAGCGAGACGGCCTGACGAACGGTGAGGTCAGGGGCGGCAGGCGACGTGCAGCCCCTTGCCCACCGGGAAGATGGTCGTGCCGAAGCCGGGCAGGGCCTCCACCGCCGCGATGTAGCCGGCGATCTCCTGCGGGTGGGACAGGGCGTTGTCGGCCAGCAGCAGGCAGTCCGGCTCCAGTTTCGGCAGCAGGAGGCGAAGCTGCTCCGGGGCGCTCCAGCGGTCGGCGTCGAAGAACACGCAGTCGAAGGGACCGTCCAGCCCGGCCACCGTCTCCGTCGCGTCGCCGACCAGCAGGTTGACGCGGCTGGCCAGCCCGGCGCGCTCCAGGTTGGTGGCGGCCTGGGCGCTCTTGCCCGGATCGCGCTCGATGCTGGTCAGCGGCTCGGCGGCGCCGATGGCCTGCAAGGCTGCGGCGAGCCACAGGGTGCTGACGCCGTTGGAGGTGCCGATCTCCAGCACCCGGCGGCGGCGCCCGCTGCGCACCAGGATGTGGAGCAGTTCGGCCGTCTCGCGCTCCAGATTCAGCATCTTGCGGGCGCGGTCGCCCTCGCGCGCGTCGTTGTCGCGCCCATAGCTCTCAAGATCACGGAGCACGCGGTCGACGGCGTCATCCAGCAGCATGGTGTTGGTCCCGGTAGCGAAGGTAGGGACAAGACCCTGCGCCGATTGTGGCCGTGGGGTCAAGAGAGTGCGGTCAATAGGCTGCGGTCAATGGAAAGCCCCCTCCCACACGGCGGCGGGAGAGGGCTTTGCGGTTGGAGCGGTCACGCCGCCTGGTTGAGCTGCTCGGCGCGTTGCGGGGCGATCTTCAGGCGGGTGGCGAGGTAGGTGAGATAGGCGCGTTCCGCCTCATGATCGCGGTCCACCGCCATCAGCGAGGCCAGATAGACCTGCTCCGCCATGTCCGGATCGGTGACGGAGCGGACCAGCGAGTCGAGCGACTGTGGCTGGGACAGTTCCTGCTCCACGATCCGCCGTTCCTCCGGCCCACCACCGGCTTCGTCCAGGGCGGACATGACGCGCTGGCGCTCGGCCGGGGAAATCTCGCCGTCGGCGTTGGCGGCGGCGATCATGGCACGGATTAGCAGCAGGGCGTGCTGGTCCTCCATGGCGAGTTCGGGAAAGGCGCCCTCATCGGCTCCCGACGGGGCGGCGTCGGGCGGGGGAGCGGTGCGCTGCTGGAAGACCTGGGACAGCCGGTCGCCCAGCGATCCGCCGCCGGAAGCACCGGCTCCACCGAGGATGCCGCCCAGGATGCCACCCGGCGTGTTGCCCGAACCGGACGGCGGCGCCCCCCACGGGCTGGTCCCCGGCTGTCCGGAGCGGGCCGGCGCCTGTCCGGAGGAGGGCTGTCCGGAGGAGGGCTGCCCCGACGGAGGCATGTTCTGCTGACGCTCCTGATAGGCGCGGTAGGCGAGGTAGGCCAGCGCGCCCAGCCCGGCCATGGGGCCGACGCCCATGCCGCTGCGGGCGTGCATCGCCGGTCCCGAGCCCATCCCTGACCGGTTCAGGATCGCTCCCAGATCCTGCGGGCTCCTGCGGCTGTGCCCTCCCATGCCGGTCGCCAGAAGGGTGCCGAGGATGTTCTGAAGATTCGCCATGACGCGCCTCTCTCCTTATCGGTGTCCGTGTCGATGCGGCTTCGCGCCTCATCAACAGACGAAAGGGATTGGCGTCACGGCACAGCTATCGGTGCCAATGATGGGCCTGACCAGCCGATCCCTCGTCTATGACGGCCTCTATGCCAGAGGTGGGGTGGCTTTCGAACAGGCTGTGCAGGACACTGACTTCCGCTATCGTGGCGCGCATCAGAGCGCAGCAAGCGCCGACGCCCGCCGGTCGGCGGGTGGCATTTTGGAGGAGACGCCCATGATCTTCGACCGGCACGCGGAACCGCCTCCGCTGGACCTATCGCCGACGCCGTCCGCTCCGCCGCTGCCGGCCCCGGCCTGCGGGTCGCTGTGGAATGATTATCTCCACCGCCTGCTCGGCACGGCGCACGGCTGCCTCGCCGCGAACGACGACGAGTCCGATCCGGAGCCCGCCTGCTGCTGCGCCGCCGGATGATGCCGTGATACCGTGACCCTGAAACCGTGATCGGGAGCGGTCGGTTGCCCGTCAGCGGGCGCCCGCCGCCTCGATGATCACCGCCGCCACCGCGTCGGGCCGGGAGGCGTGCGGGATGTGGCTGGCCCCGACCTCCACCGTCCGCGCGCCGATGCGCTCGGCGGTCGCCCGCAGGAAGGCCGGGGGAAGCATCCGGTCCTCGCTGGCGACGATGTACCAGGACGGCTTGTGCTCCCACGCCGCGGCGGTCACCCGCGTGCGGAAACAGCCGGCATGGACCGGCCCCTGCGTCGCGGCCAGCAGCGCCGCCTCCGCCGCCGGCACATCCTGCGCGAAGTTCGCCGCCAGACTTTCCGCCGACAGATGCAGATAGCCCGCACGGTCCATCGACACGCTGGACAGGCCGGGCGAGGGCGGGAAGGGCTTCAGCGTGTCGTTCGGCGACTGGCCGATCCCCGGCGCGAAGGCCGCCACATAGACCAGCGCCTTCACCTTGTCCTGATTCCCGATCTGGGTGATCACCGCCCCACCCCAGGAGTGGCCGACGAGAACCGCCGGCCCTTTGGCGCGGTCGATGGCGCGCTGAACGTGGGCCACATCCTCGTCCAGCGAGGTCAGCGGATTCTGGACGGCGATCGCCTCCAGCCCCTGGGCCTGGAGCAGGGGGATCACGCGGCTCCAGGCGGAGCCATCGGCGAAGGCGCCGTGGACGAGGATGACGGAAGTGGCGACCGGGTCCATGGACCGATTCCCGTGACAGTGACCGACCCTATCCTCTGAACACGCCCGCGCCCGCCTGTCCAGCGCGGAGGCTGCGCTTTTCCTCCCTGCGGAAAAGCCGCCCAGCCTTTGGGGGCAAAGGATGTCTTGCTGCGGAGCGGGATGAAAATTTCACAAAATCATCCTTGAAGCTAAGATTGTTCTGGGATACGGTATACCAACAGCAAGACGGGGCGATTGTCCGCCCCTTCCGCCAAGCCAGCCCGAGCCCTTGAGGTGAGCCATGGTCAAGACCCTTTCCGCCGTCCGTCCCGGAAGCCGCCCGAACGCCGTCCGCAGTGTCGACGATGCCGCTCCCGCCGGCGTCGTGGTCGCCCTGCGCCCCGATCATCGGCATTCTGATCATCGGCAGCGGGCGACGGTGCTGGCGGCGACCACCGGCGGGCGGGGTCCGCGCATGGACATGCTGACGATCACCCACAGCCGGGGGCCGGCCGAGGATCGCGGGGCGGAACTCATCCACATCGACGGCCCCTATGCGGACGTTCTGGCCTACATCGCCGACTCGCCGGAGTGCGTGGTCTGCTTCGACACGCTGCACGGCGGCATGGCCCGCGCGCAATTGTCCGTGCCCTGACATTGCCCGTGCCCTGACTGGGCGCCGGGTCCTGCTGGAGAGCGAACCGATGAACGCTTGTGTGATGATTGATTGTGTGACGACGCCCTTTTCCGGGCAGGAACTGGCCTCCGCGATCATCGCGGCGGCGTTGTCGCTCCCCTCGGCCAACGGCCGGCTCCATCTGCCCAACGGTGCCGTGCCGTGCGACCCGGCGGCGCTGGAACGGGAATTCGCGCTGACCGCGCAGGGGCTGTCCCACTGGCTGGCGCAGAACGAGCCGCGCATCGCCGAGGCCGCGCGGGCCAGCCGGCTGAAGATTGTGGCCGGGGTCATCCGGGCCGCCGTGGCGACGCTGGAGCATGCCGGGCGGCGCTGCGGAGACCTGCACGACCGCGGAGAACGCGCGCTGTCCGTCGACTTCAGCGCCGTCTGCGACCGGGTTCAGGATCGTCCGGGCCTGCTCGCCCAGACGGTGGCCGCCGCCGCGGCCGGCCACATCGTTCACGCCGTCGCCGCCTGAGAGGGGCCGGCCGAGGCCTACGTTACAGCAGGGTATGCTCGACCAGGATCTTGGTGCCGATGGCGAGAAGGCCGAGGCCGCCGATCAGTTCGGCGCGCCGGCCGAGCAGCGGGCCGGCGGCCCGGCCCAGCAGGACGCCGCCGAAGCCCATCAGGAAGGTGACCACGCCGATCAGGCTGGCGGTCACCGCGATGTTCACGTCCGCCATGGCGAGGCCCACCCCCACCGCGCTGGCATCGATGCTGGTCGCCACCGCCACGGTCAGCAGGGCCAGCCAGCCCGAGCGGGCGGCGGCGGCCTCGTCGTCCTCTTCCCCCGCGAGCGCGTTGCGGATCATCGAGCCGCCGATCAGCAGCAGCAGGCCGAAGGCGATCCAATGGTCGATCGCCTGGACGAAGCCGGCGAAGGCCGAACCCACCCCCCAGCCGATGGAAGCCATCGAGAGCTGGCAGAGGCCGAAGGCGAAACCGACCCGCAACGCCTCGGACAGGCCGGGACGCTTCTGAACGGCACCACGACCCAATGCCGCGGCGAAGCTGTCCATGGAAAGGCTGACGGCGAGGATGAGGGAGGTGGCACCGAACATGGCAACAGGCTCCGGCCAAACGAACACGACAGCACGGCTACGCCCGGTTGGCCTTCGGGAGCGTCCGCACCATCGGTCTTGCCGAACCGGCCGGACGCTGTCCGGCTGCCGCGCGCGCCACGGGACGGCCTGTAGCAGGATGGTCCCGAGTCTGTTGGCGTGCGCCCCTCTCGACGGAGGGTGGCTACTCCCCAATGACGAGGCGGACCCTAACGCCGGTGCGTGTGGGTGTCAATCTATATGAACAGCTGTTCATATATATTTGAATCACTCTAAAAAGGCATGCGCTGCGCCGTGAACGGGGCGTGGTGCAGTGCGGAACGATTTTTTAAGAGCCTCTGACGCTTCTATGCCGCTGCGGTTCGTTGGGGTACGAAACGCTGGGATTCACTGGGCATCATTGGGGGCGGGGGTTCGCCATGGGGTTGCTGACGGGGGTCGGCTCGCTGTCGCTTTCGGGCAAGACGGTGTCGCTGTGTGTCGGTGGGTTGGTCGTGTTGACGAGCGCTACCTTCGCTGTCAACGAAACGTTGCTGAGCCGCTATGCGGAGCGCATGGCGGTGGAGCGGCAGGAAACCAACATGCGCGTCGCCTGGGACGTGCTGAACCAGTACGGGCGCGACATCAGCGTTCGCGACAGCACGCTTTATGTCGGCGACCGGGCGCTGAACGGTTTCTTCGAACCGGTGGACCGGGTGAAGGCGCTGGTCGGCGGGACCGCCACCTTGTTCATGGGCGACACGCGCGTCACCACCAACGTCCAGAAGCCGGACGGCGGGCGCGCCGTCGGCACCAAGCTGGCCAAGGGGCCGGTCTATGACGCCGTTCTGGTCCGGGGCGAGCCGTACCGCGGGCAGGCCGACATCCTGGGCGTTCCCTTCTACACCGCCTATGACCCCATCAAGGACCGCTCGGGCAAGGTGGTCGGCGTGCTCTATGTCGGCGTTCCGAGGGCGGAGTTCTTCGCCCCGATCCGCGACACCCAGACGATGATCGGCGGGCTGGGCGCGTTGGTGACGCTCCTGGTCGCCGGCGGCAGCCTGCTGCTGTCGCGGCGCATCTTCCGTCCGCTGACCGCCATGCGCGGCGCCATGGAGCAACTGGCGACGGGGAACCTGTCGGTCGACGTCCCGGCGCTCGGCCGCAAGGACGAGATCGGCGGCATGGCCCAGGCGCTGAGCGTCTTCAAGGAGAACGCGCAGCGGGTGTCCCGGCTCGACGCCGCCCAGGCGGAGGAGCGCGCCCGCGCCGAGCGGGATCGCCGCGACGCGCTGGATTCGGTCGCCCGCAATTTCGACGAGACGATGCTGAGCGTCGTCGAGACGCTGAGCGCCACCACGGCCCAACTCGAATCCAACGCCCAGCGCCTGCATGGCATTGCCGAGAGCAGCAGCGGGCAGGCTGCCGCGGTCAGTGGCGCTGCGGGCGAGGCCAGCGACGATGTGCGGACCGTGGCCGCCGCCACCGAGGAGTTGACGGCCTCCATCGTCGAGGTGTCCCGCCAGATCGACGAGTCCTCCCGCATGGTCCGCAACGCGGTGGAGGAGGTGGAGCGCACCAACCATACGGTCGAAGGCCTTGCCGCCGCCGCCGGCAAGATCGGGGAGGTGGTGACGCTGATCCAGAGCATCGCCGCGCAGACCAACCTGCTGGCGCTGAACGCGACCATCGAGGCGGCGCGGGCGGGGGAGGCCGGCAAGGGCTTCGCCGTCGTCGCCAACGAGGTGAAGGGCCTCGCCAACCAGACGGCCAAGGCAACCGACGAGATCGCCCAGCAGGTCGCGGAGATCCAGGCGGTGACCGGCAGCGCGGTGACGGCCATCGGCGGCATCGGGCGCACGGTGGTCGCGGTCAACGATCTGGTCGGCCGCATCGCCGGGTCCGCCGACCGCCAGAACGCCACCACCGGCGCGATCGCCCGCAGCGTCCAGCGCGCCGCCGACCGCACCTCGGAGGTGACCCACAGCGTCCGCGACGTGTCGGCCTCGGCGCACGAGACCGGCACCATGGCGTCGGAGGTGCGCTCCGCCGCCGCCGACCTCGGCCGGCAGGCGCTGGCCCTGCGCGAGCAGGCCGGCGCGTTCCTGCGGCAGATCCGTTCGGCCTGAAGGGAGGGTCCCGCCCGTGTTCCGCAACCCGCGTTCGCTGCTGTTCGTGTTCTTCTTCGCGTCGCTGGCGGCTCTGCTGGTCTTCAGCGGCGACCCGCCGGACGGTGGGCGGACCGACGCGAACCGGGATTTCCTGGCGGCCTGCGAGGCCAGCCCCTTCGCCGCGCAGAGCACCGGCTCCACCGAGGCGGCGGTGCGGGTCTGCTCCTGCATCCTGTCCTGGCACCGCAAGGAGGGCGAGGCCACCGGCCGGCCGCTTCCCGCCGCGCTCTATGGCGGGGAGGGGGCGGCCGGCGCCGCGGCGGCGGCGGTGGACGAGCGGGCGCGGGCCTCCTGCCTGTCCGGGCGCGTGACGCCCTGATTCTCGGATAACCCGATTCTCCAAGAAACACCCGCAGGACGGGGCAACAAGAGCGTTTTCAGGCCACGCCGATCGTTCGCCGATCGGCCTTCATTGGTTCGGCTTATCCGGCGCCTGCGAGGGTCCCGGCCATGCGGACGGGGGTCCAGCCGGTGGCGTTGGCGATGATGCGCGGCTCGATGCCGATGGCGCCGTTCTGGTCGAAGGAGCGCCAGGCGGCGATGGTGTCGTCGTTGCTGTTGCGCCACAGCACG
>NZ_JBHSLC010000002.1:0-59353 GCF_042657465.1 Azospirillum himalayense
AACTTCTCGCCGGTGATCGGGCAGGTATCGGGATGGTAGGACATCGAGGCGAGCGCGCGGCTGAACGCTTCCCGCTCCGCCTCCATCTCCGCGACGCGCGCGGACAGGGCGACGATCTTGCGGCCCATCTCCTTGGACACCTTAGCGACGCTCACGGGTCCGCAGTCGCGTCCGGTCAGCCAAACGAAGTGGTTGCAGGCGTACCCGTCGTCAGCGACGGCATCGGCGACGCTGAACAGCGGGGCGGTGTCGGTGGTCATGGGGTCAGTCCTCCTCGTCGGTGTCCAGCGGGCAGTGGCGGCGGCTCTTGGCTGGCTCGCCGTCGCGAAGTTGCGGACAATCCGGGTGGTTGCACTCACCGTCCTTGCCGGCGGCGCAGTGCGTGAGGGGCTTGGTCGCCTCCCCTGCGGAGGGGGCGGAGGGGAGGGAGTCGTCGTTGTCTTCGTCCTCGTCGCCGTTCTCGGCCTTCCACGCGGCGTAGGCGTCGGCGTTGCACTTCGGGCAGGGATGGAAGAAGTCGCTCTCGTCGAAGCCTTCGGTGAAGATGTCGATGTCGATCATGTGGCCGTTGCGGCAGACGATGCTGTTCGGCTCGTCGGCATAGCTCATGGTGAACTCACAGCCAGCCGTTTGCGGCTCTGGGACACGGTCGGTCCAGTCGTCGGCGTCGGTGTATTCCGCCATGGCATCGTCGATGGTCAGGGCTTCCCGTCCGTCGCTCACCCACAGGTCATTGTTCCAGGTGAGTTCGGCCAAGGTGATGTCGGCGGCGGGGTAGATGGCCGCGCACTCGCGAAGGAACTCCCTCGCCCCGTCGTGGCTCTGCTTCGGGATCTTCGTGACCGGCACGTTCCCCGGCTCCCGGATGATGATCCAGCGACGTTTGATGGTGTCGTCGGCGTCCTGCCCCTGTGCCGTGGGGGCGGCGGAGATGCCCCGGCAAGCCATCTGCTCGTCGATGTAGTCAGCCACCGCCTTGGGGTCGCTCCACCGCCGGGCGAAGTATCGAGCGTCGCTGAGCAGGCGGATCGCGGCGTCTGCCAGTCCGTCCGCCGCAGTTGCCGGGGCGGCCTCCTGCACGGAGGAGCGGCGGGGGAAGGCTTCGGACAGTGCGTCGATCAACGCGCGCCCGGCACCCGGCTCAGCGGTCTTGCCGATGACGCGGGCGACCTCGGCATCATGCAGGATGATCCACCATCCGGTGTCGTCCCCCAGGTGCCCGGCCGTCTCGGCTTCCGCGGCGTGGTGGGCGCGCGAAATCTCGCCGACGTAGAGGCTGGAGCCGTTGCCCAGCCCGAAGGACAGGCCAACGTCAGGCCCCTCGTCCTCCCCGCTGGAGTGCCACGTCACGCGGCCCGGATGGTCGATCTGCGCGAGGGCTTCGGTGGTCTTGTCTTCCATGGGTGTCTCCTCAGGCCGCGGGCGTGGCGGCATCGACGGGCTTGACGGTCAGTTCGTAGGCCATGCCGTCGCCGCGGGTGACGTTGAGCGTCGCGCCCTTCGGGGCCTTGTGCAGGACGTGCTCAATCACCGCCCCGATGCATTCCCCGGTGGCGTCTCGGGTGTCCAAGGCCACCGTCCCGTCTTTGCCGACGCGGGCGATCCGGATGCGGTTCGTCAGCGGGGATGCGTCGATGCGGATCTTCTTCAGGTCCATGGGTGTCTCCTTGCGCTCTGCGCTCAGCGCGGCGCGGGGGTGGTGAGGTTGGGCTAAGCGGCTTGCCCGGCTTGGGCGGACAGCGTGGCGAGGTCGGTGTCGATCAGCGCGGCGATCACCTCCAGCACGGCGTCCTTGCTCGCCTGGAACTCCGCCTTGCCCATTGCCTTCGCCGACTGGCTGCGGGCGGTCCACACCGTCACGGTGGCATCCGACACGACCACGACGGCATAGCTGTCCATCGGCTTGACGAAGGCGGCCAGCCGGACGGCCTCCGCCTTGGACGAAGCGACGAGCGTGCGGCTGTCGGCGTAGCCGGCCCGGATCAGGGCGAAGCGGCGCAGATGGTCAGGGGTGGGGAAGTCAGCGGATAGCCGCTCGGGCAGGTTCTCCCACGCCGTGTTGATACAGGCGAAGTAGTGCTTGTGCGAGGCGGCGGAGCGGTCTTCCTGCTCCACCAGACGGTAGACGGCGCCGACCGTGAACGCCTCGTCACAGCGCCGTCCGAAGCCCGGCATCGGGGTGAATGCGTCTCCCTGCCACTGGAACGGGATCGGGTTGGTCACGGCACGCACTCCCAAAAATCGCTGTTCTTCCAAAGCTCCTCCGCCTGCCGCCTTCCGAACTCTGGAAAGCCAGTCTTCTCGCGGAAGAAGGCGTCTTCGTCGCCACGTCGGTGGACGCCATTCCGCCCCCTGTGATGGCCGAAGCAGAACGGAATTCCGTTCCGGTCATCGGAGCGCCGGCCGGCTCCACGGATCCCGACCCACGGGTTCAGCAGATGATGGACCTCCACAGGTCCATCGCACTCGCCAAGCCCGGCCAGACAGCAGCAGTAGTCATGCAGGCTGGCGATGTGCTTCGGGTTCACGTATCGGCCCGGCTTGACGCGCCCGACCTTCCCACCCTTTGGGATAGCCAAGGCGCTGTAGTCGATGCCGCTGGTCTGGCGGGGCTGTTGGCGGCGCTGGAGCATGGCCGTCACTCCGCCGGGTGGGCCGGGGTGACAAGGAAGCGCTTCCGGTCGCCCGCGTAGTTGATGACCTCTTGCTTCAGCGGCTTCGGCAGATCGGCGATGTTCGCCTTGTGCTCGCGCCAGAAGCCCTCAAGCTGCTCGACCGTCTCGCAGCAGTCGAAGCCAAGCTTCAGCGCGGCGGCGGCGCCCTTCTCTCCTTCGGTCGGCTCGGCGGCCTTCGCGGCGTAGAAGGCTTCGGACTCCTCCCGGTACTTGCTGTCGTCGAACTGGCCCATGTAGATGTCCGCCGCCAGCCCCAGCAGCAGGGAGGCTTTGCCAACGGCGTCCGTGACCGCCATCTTGAACGCCTCGTCGTTGGGCGCCGGAGGGCCTTCCTTTCGGTGCTTGAACAGCACATCGCCGCCGTACTGGACACCGCTTTCCCGCCGCTGCCCGGTGTCGTCCACGTACCAGAGGCGGGCGCCGACGAAGACCAGCCCGTCGTGAACCTGAGTGTCCACAATGTCGTATCCCCAGCCGGTTCCGCACGGGCCGAACGCCTCGGTGAGCATCTGATAGCGCCACGTCGGGTCGATCTGCGTCCCTTTGAAGCCGGAGCGGGTGAAGGGCTTGGTGGCCTTCGGGTCCGTGCGCTTCAGCTTGTTCCAGAGAGCGAGGTTGTCGGTGCCCATTGTTAGCTCCGGCGAATGGTGAGGGAGGTGCAGCCGTTGCCCATCATGGCGAAGGGCAGCGTGTTGCCGGCCTTGAGCGCATCCTTGATGGCAGCCTTGTCCACCTCGGTCTTGACCTTGGCGTAGCCGGCGGCGATGGCGGCCTCTTCGTCGGTGACGATCACGCCGGGCTGGCGATTGCCGACCGAAACGGTAGCCTCGGGAAGCGTCAGCTTCTTCATGCCGGCGGCCTCCATCGCGGCGAGGATGGCGCCCCGCATCGTGTCGGCGCTTTCCTCAAGCCGCTTGGCCCGCTCCGCGATCTCCTTGGACCGCTCACGGGCGGCCTTCGCCAGCATCTCGTAATCGCCGATCTGGCCGATGACGGCGGCGATGGCCTTGTCCAGATCGGTTTCGCCTTCCAGCGTGTCGGCGAGGGCCTGGGCATCTTCGGCGAGCGACGGATAGCGGCGGACCAGCTCGTCGCGCAGGATGGCGGCGGTGCGCGTCTCGTGGCGCAGGGAGTTGATGGCGTTCATTGGCGGAAACTCAGCGGCTCGGAGGCGTTGAAGATGCCGGCGACGTCGCGCCCGGCGTCGAGAAGGCTGTTGTCCACCCACTCCAGGCCGTCCACCTTGGAGGACATGAGGTCCTTGGTGATGGCGTGAGCGCGGACGATCAGGCGGTGGAGTTCGGCGAGCTGTTCGCGGCACTCCGGGTCGGTCGTGCGGGTGACGAGCATTGGCCTTACTCCGCGGCGATGCTGAAGGTGGTGGAGCGGTTGGCGACGAAGCTGTCCAGGGCGGCGAGGCAATGCTGCTTCGAGCCGTACCCGACAAGTTCCCCGTTCCCGAACGTCTCGGTATAGGCGTGGACCGTCCACAGACCGGCGGGGCCGATGGGGCGGTTCGAGTAAGCCGCCTGGAACCACAGGCCCGTGGCCTTCGTGGCGGCATCAATGGCGGCGTCGATTTCCTTGTCCATGGATCACCTCACAGGGCGAAGAGGAAGGAGAGGAGCAGGAGGAGCGCGGCCAGCTCGGCCAGGAATTGCCGGGCGGTCATGTCGCGTCCCTCACGACGGCAGGAGGAGGGCGAGTGCACCCGCCCAAATCGCGATGGTGAAAGCGGAGAAGGCGACGGCGCCGGCAATCTTGACGTCCGTGGCAAGCTCCGAACGGGCGCGCTCAGCTGCTTCCAAGGGTCCGGCGACGGCGGGGTCTTCGAGGGCGGAGCGCATCACGCGGCCTCCTCAGTAGGCGATGGAGATGCGCGGCACGTCGCCTTTGGCGATGGCCGTGACGGCGGTCTTGGCGGCGCCCTCGGACAGACCAGCGGCAACCATGGCGGAGACGGCAGCGTTGTTCACGCTGGCCCGATGCGCCCGGTCGGCTTCGCGGCGGCGCTGCGCCTCTTCCTCGGCCTTGCGCTCGTCCTCGATCCGCTGGCGCTCCTTGCGAGCGGCCTCCTCGGCCTGCCGCTGTGCGCGCTCTTCTGCGGCCTTGCGCTCCTCTTCTGCCCGGAGCGCGGCCTCGATGCGGTCACGCTCCGCCTGTTCGGCGGCGGCCTTGCGCTCGGCCTCGGCCCGCTCCTCCGCTTCCTTGGCGCGGCGCTCGGCGTCCAGCCGGTCCCGCTCGGCCTGGGCGGCGCGTTCCTCGGCTTCGCGCTTCTCACGCTCGACACGGGCCTGTTCCGCAGCAGCGCGCTCACGTTCGGCCTGGGCCTCCCGCTCAATCCGCTCACGCTCGGCAGCGGCGGCGCGTTCGGCCTCCTCGAGCTTCTTGCGGGCTTTCTCCTCAGCCTCGCGGCGGGCCTGTTCGGCGGCGCGGGCGGCGGCTTCCTGCTTCTCGCGCTCGATCCGCTCGGCTTCTTCGCGGGCGGCACGCTCGGCTGCTTCCTGGCGCAGGCGTTCCAGTTCGGCGCGCTCGTCGTCACGCGCGCGGCTGGCCTCCAGGGCGGCGGTCAGCTTGGTGACGGTATCGGCCTTGGCCTTCTCGGCGCGGGCGGTGAACTCTTGGAAGCCATCGGTCGGCATGGCCACGATGTCCGCCAGCAAGGAGGCGATGGCGTCGGTGGTGTCGGGCACCGGGACGCCGAACGCGGCGATACCGGCCTCGTGCAGCTCGATGCGCGCCTTCTCGGCGGCCTCGAACTCGTCCAAGGGCTTGCGCACCTCGTCCTTCAAGGCGTCAAGGCGGTCGCGGACCTTCTTGCGGTCGGCGTCGATCAGCGCGACCTTTGCCTTGGTCTCAGCCACCAGTTCCTTTCCCATGTCGTCCAGGGCGGTCTTCGACCGGGCGACCTTGTAGGCCAGCGAGGCGACTTCCTTGCGGCCCTTCGTCGTGCTGATGTCCAGGTCGGCGGCGGCGGCGCGGGTCTCGGCCTCGACCTTTTCCAGCAGGGCGTCGATGCCGCCCGGCGCGAAAACGGCGGTCGGAACCAAAGCGGTGGTGTCGAGTAAAGCGATGTCGGTGCTCATAGGGGTGTCTCCCTTGGTCTCGGCTATCGCCAGAGCCCCCCGAGTGGATGGAGGCCCTTGCGGTAGCCGGCGGCGCTGGTGGCCGCTGGCTGATGGTCAGTCGGTAATTTTCGTGTAAGTGAAGCGACCGTTGTTCACGGTCGGTCCGCGATGACCGAAGGTTCCGTCACCCAAGTACTCGAAGATGTCCGCAGCCGTGACCGGACCTTCGTACTGCCCGGTAAACACCATGGTTGACCCGGATCGGCCGTCATCAGAGATGTTGAAAATCCTTCCGCCGTGTGGAAAGGCGTGTCCTCGCGCCCTGGCCTCTTCCCACTCCTTCAGCCATTTGCTGCAGGCGTCCTGGCTCTCTTTGCTGAGCGGGACATATTTGGCCGCAGGTTCTTCCCACCCGCATTCGTCACAGACCAGCCGGTTGTCGGTGCAGTAGCCGCACGGCGCGCTGATGTGGCAGGAGCAATTCTCGACCTCAGGCCAATGCAGCACTCCACCGCACCCATCCGGGCATGGCGATCCGTCTTCAATGAATGCGTCGGCGCTCATCGCTGCTGTCTCCTGTCTGGTGTCCGGCGGAGGGGTGGGGAGGGATCAGGCGAGACCGGCCCTGCGGAGGGCTTCGGCAAGTTCGCGTTCCTGGCGGCTCATGGGGCTTTCTCCCGGAACCAGTTCAGGACGTCGGCGCACATGCCGCGCTTCATCAGCTCGTCGGTGGCGGCGTCGATGATTGCCGCGTTGGCGTAGGGAAGGGCGGGGACCGAATTCCGCTGGGTGCTGCGGATCATGCCGCACAGGTAGCTCGCGTGGTCGTCCGCGTATTCGCCACTGAGGCGGCGGTACATGCGGACGTAGCTCTTCTCGTCCATTTACGCCTCCCCCGTGCCGGTGGCTGCGGAGAGGGCGGCGCGGTCGAAAAACCAGCGCGCCGTGTGACGGAGCTGGGCAGCGACATTCTCTGTGTCGCGCATCGGCTCGTATGGGCCGACGTCTGCGGCGATCTTTTCCAGCCGGTCGGCAATCGACCAGATTTCGTCACCGCGCTCGCGGTCGATGTTGATGCTCATGGTGTCCCCTCTTGCGTCTACTCCCCTCCCTTGCTGCGACAGAGCGCGCTGGGGAGGGGGTGGTAGGTGCGGTTAGGCGGCGATTGGAGTGGTCAGCAGCCGATGCGGGCGTTGCGCAGAATGAGGCAGCCGTCGCGCCAACGGTGCCCGGCTGCGACACCGCGGTGGACGGTGTAGAAGCGCTTGGCCGTCCCGCAGGCCAGCATGGCCATCTTTACCGCCTCGACGCTGTAGCGGGCGGCGAACCCCCGGCCGGCGCGGTCGTTCCAGAAAACCCAATCCGCGCCGCCGCACACCGTCCTGGCTTTCACGGATTGCAGGGTCGTGGCCTCGGTCTTGACGCTCATTGCTTGGTTCCCCTCGTTGAAATCCCCGTCTCCAAGAAGGCCCCGGCGGCAGCGGGATGGCGCGCCGCCGGGAAGTCTAGGGAGGGGAAACGCCCTACTGGGCAGGCCACCACCCAACCGGTGGGATCGGTGATCCCGAAGAGGGGTGGTGTGAGGAGAACTCTCGCAGAATTCTGCGTAGGCGTCAACCGTAATTCTCGCAGAATTCTGCGTTTTGGGAGCTTTTGCGCGGCTGTCATACTCGCACGGGTGGCGCTCGCTGGGGCGCAAACATCCTTGGGTATGCGGAAGGTAACTAGATGAAGTGGCTCGCTGCGGCGTTGGCTGTCGGTTTGGTTTGCTGGTCTCACCCAGGAGGCGCGGCAACGTTCGATGCCCTCACGCTGGAAGGCGCTATCGCCTGTGCGTCACCATCGGCGTACAGGGAAGCGGAAAAGGCGGCCGGCGCGGACGACAGGAAGTGGCTGGAGTCCACCGGATGCGCAACTGTGAAGTCAGGGCTTCAGTTGTCTCTCATTGAACTGGGGAGCCAGTATCAGCCGCTCGCCAAGGCGCGATTTTTAGATGCCGGCGTGACTGCCTACATCGGGCGTTGGCACTACCTGTCGGTTGCCCAGCCGACCCAGAGCGATCCTTCTGGCGGCACCGCGAAGGATATCAGCACCAAGATCGTGGCGCACTTGACAGCCTGCGCCGGGAACTACACTCAGCCCCCCAGGGGATATCGTGCCTTTGGTGCGAATTTTTACATATTCGAAAGCTATGATGGCGTGCGGCTGGAAGTGGAGGCCGTTACCTACTCTGACTCCCTGGCCGGTAGCGCTTTTAACATCTCCTATGCCCATCGGGCTTTGGACGCATTTAAGCGTTGCTCAGTCATCAAGAGCAAGCCGCTCAGCACGCTTTTGAAGAAAGCTAAGCCGACGCGGGTGACGGTCATCTTCCCTGATGCTGACTGAGTGCCCCCTAAGCTAGGGGGTTGAGAGTGCCTGCGGAAGCCCATCGCCTTTCTGGCGATCCACGAAAATCAAAACAAATTTCGCGATGTCACGATTTGACACCTGAAACATTCGTGTCGTGACTGTTGAGACTCAGCAAAGGCAGCGCAACTGTAGCTACGCGTGACAACCCGTCGCGGTGAGGTTAAAGTCTTTGATCTGCCCAACCTCATAGCCATCATATCATAGCCCGATATGTCATTGCAGTTGCGAAATCAACTGAACGCTTGCGTATGAGGTAATCTGTTTGTAACGTAAACGTCACGAAGCTGGCGGCCCGTGGTTTCCAAGGCAACGGGCCGCCGCCGCTTCCAGGCCGGCGCACACCGACCGTTCCGCTCCGCCATCCGTAAGTACGGGCGGCGTCATACTATCGTATGCCAACGGTGTGCCATGTCCAAGACCGTCCGAAACTCCTATTCATTCGCGAACTTAGCCATTTCAACAAGCCGATTATGTAGTCGGATGAATGGCTTATCGGCGCAAATCGCATCGCAATACGAGAGTCGATTATGCGTTTGCGAATTACTGGACTGGTCAATGCTGAAAAAGCTCGGGTGTGTGGACGGATTATAGGAACGCATACGTATGAAATCGTGCGGCGCTTGACTGTGTTCCTATTTTGTTCCAACCTTGAGCGCAGATATGGGAGGCGAGGTATGGCCCTGGGCGAAAACCTGTCGAAGCGATGCAATGAATGCTTGGCAGAGCCGGATTATGCAGATGACCCGCTCGCTAAGAAGCTGCGAACCCTATCTGATGACGCCATAGACAGGTTGTTTGCCGTTGCCGAGGCTGAGGTGACTAGGTATCTAGACAGTATCCAGGCTACCCGCGGGATGCCTGATCGGTGATTGCTCGATCAGCATCTTCGTCGGTTAGTCTAGCCGCATCAAGGATCATTCTCTCCCTGACGTTTCTTGCGGCGTCTTCTCCAATAAGCGCGGCTACCGGAAGGTTTACCGCTCGCGCAAGGGCAACGTAATTCACCATTGTCATGCTGCGCGTTCTGTTCTTCGGGTCTTCTTTGGTGAACATCCGCAAGGTGGACTCAGGAAGGCCGGCTTTTTTGCACCAGTCTGTCGGGCTCTCAATGGCCCCTGCTGCCTCAAGCTCCTTAACGAGCTTGCGCATGAGGTCCCGGAGGCGCTCTGCTTCGATATCGTCCATCCCGGCATTCTGACCGACCCGCAGAAAACTGCGAGCGCAGCGTTCTGCGATATTGCTCGTTGACAGAACGCAGAATTCTGCGATCATGCGGTCATGACCAACGACCCCATGAACCGCTATCGGCAATCGCTGCGCGATACCCTCGACGATCTCGTGAGAAGGAAAGTTTTCACGAGCCTCTCTGATTGGTGCGCTCATGCGAAAATCCCAGAGTCCACGCCGCGCATGTTCCTGAGCGGTCGGACAAAAAGCCTGACCATTGAGACATGCGCAGCTTTGGCGGCTGCGGCGGACATGCCCATCGCAAATCTTCTTGGAGAGAATTCCGGTTCTCGTCGCCGCAAGGCCGCTCCCCACGAAGCTCGCGCATAAGGACTCCCACCATGAGCAACCTCGTTCACCCGTCCGGTGCCGTCGTCCACATGGCTGGCGAGCGCCTGAACCTCACCGACATGTGGAGGGCCGCCGGTTCCGACCCGTCGCGTCAGCCCGCGGAATGGCTTCGCTCTGCCGACGCCCGCCGGTTCACAAGTTTTCTGGCCGAAACCCTCAACCTGGGAATTACCCAGAATGAGGTGCCCGAGGGCGGTGATAGCCATTTCGGTTTGGTCAAGACCAAGCGTGGCGGCAAGAACCCTGGTACTGAAGCGCATTGGCAGATCGGACTTGCCTACGCCAAGTACCTTTCCCCGTCCTTCCATGCTTGGGCAAACGGCGTCGTCCGCGAGCGGATGGAAGGAAAGCCGGTCCCGGCTTCCGACGAACTGACCCGCCGCATCGACGGCATCGCCCGCACGACGGTCCACAAGGTCACGGCCATCGAGAAGGTTGTCACCCTCATGGCCCATGCCCTGGAGGAGCGCGACCGGGAGATCGGCGAGCTGACAGACATCGTGAAGGGGCTGGTGAAGTGCGCCGACAGCCGGTTCGCCGCTGTGGACGCGATCCCGGCCTTGCAGGTGGCCGTTGACGCCAAGGTGCCCGTCTCGGGCCGCCGCCCCATCGTTCGCGCCATCAGCAACAGCTTGGCCCGGCACTGCGAGGCCAAGGGGCATGTGATCCGGCGGGACGCTCGGGGGACCAAGCTCTATCCACTCACCGCGGTCCACGACTGGAAGCGTGACGGCGGCGACGCGGAGATCCGCAAGCTGGTCGCGGCCAACACGATCATCGGCCCGCTGTTCGCCATCTGCGGCGGAAAGGTCTGAGCCATGTCGGAACACGCCTGCCTCCTGGCCTCCCGCCTTTACGATCCCTTCGGGCACACGGATCGCCACTTTACCACGCGCCAAGCGTACCGGCCCATCTGGAACCGTGTCACGCGCGCATGGGGACGGGTGGCGTCCTCCTCTCGGGGGATCGCCTACCGCTTTGTCGTGATCGCGATCTTCGCTGCCCTGATGGCCGCGCTCTGAAGCGCAAATCGAAAGGCACCACCCATGTCCACCTTGCAGAGCAATTGGTCGGCTTCTGACGTCTTCAGTCCGCGAGAGCATGAGATTGCTCAATTCGCCGCTCGCGGCCTGACCAACAAGGAGATTTCCAAGCGCACCGGCATCACGCCGGGAACCGTGGGGCACACGCTTCGCGCCGCTCTCCTCAAAGTCGGCCTGAACCGCAGGACGCAGCTCGTCCAGATGTTTCCGCCTCTCGAAAAGCCGGAGTTCGTCACGCTGATCCCGAAACGGGAGCGTGACGTGATGGAGTTCGTTGCCAAGGGCGACTGCAACAAGGAAATCGCCAGCAAGCTCGTCATCTCCGAGGCGACGGTGAAGGTGCATCTGAAGTATGTCTTCGCCCGCATCGGCGTCCGAAACCGCACCGAGGCTGCCGTCTGGTGGCGCGCTCATGCTCACGGCCAAGTGAAGGGCGCCTGAGCCATGCGGTACGCCCTCGTCTTCCTCGCTCTGTGGGCCGCTTGCATGACGCTCATCGGTGGCTTGGCCGCCGCTGGTGCTGGCGTGTGGCTTCTGGCCCGCGCGATCATCGGGGGCTGACGCCATGCCCGCCACGATACGCACGAGCTTCGAGCGCAGCGGCGCCGGCCAGCATCTCCGCCTTGACCAGCGGGGCGTCTTCGTCGGCAGCGGCGAGGCGCAGGGTTTGCGCTTCGGTCAGGAGTTCAACGGGGTTCTTGAGGGACATGACGGGTTCGTCTCCGGTTTCGGCGCGCAGCTCGATCTGGATGGCTGTCGCCATGAGGCGGATCCACCAGTAGCCGCCGACGCTGTGGTAGCCGGCCTGACTGCGGAACCACTCCGCACGCTCCAGGCCACTCGGAACGCGGTCGGTGCTCACCTACTCGGTTCCCTCTGCAGCCTCTTCCGGCGGCTCTGGGAACTCTCTTTCCAGTTGAACACAGATGTGTTCACAGAAGTCGGCCTTATGAGGCTCGCGCTCTGCAATGCACATCATAAAGTTTTGAATTGCCACGCAAAGCATGCGGCTGGTCGGGGAGATGGGTTTGTCTTCCATGACCGTCATTCTGCGCATCGGGGGTTGCAATGAACATCGGAATACACGGAAGCGCATCCGCCAAGCGCGGAAGCAAGGCTTCCATGCTGGCGCGAGGCGGTGCCGATTGCGCGAAGCGATTGGCGGCTGCCCTGCGCCGGTACTTCCAGGAGAAGCACGGGTACGAAAAGGTCCGTGAGAAGGTCGCCGCCGACTATGGCGTGAGCGACCGACAGGCGGGCACGTGGCTGCGCTCCGGACCGCCCATGCCGCGCTTCGCCCAGATGATCGCCCGCGAGGGGATGGAGTTCGTCTCCCGCGTCATCCACCCCATCGCCACTGTGAAGGACATCCATGGACGCCGACTGGACACCCGGCAAAACGCCCTCGAAGCCCAACTCGCCGCCGAGCGCGCCGACCTGGAAGCAGACGTTGCGTCGGGTGGTGCAATCTCTCGTGGCCGCCGGGATCGCGCTGTCTCGGTCATTGGGGCGCTGAAGGCCCGCCTCCGCCGGGAGGTCGCGTGATGCAGCATCACTTAGATACCCTCCACGATCTGAGCCTCCAGCCGCCGATGGACGAGCGGCCGCGCGCCCTGGAACTGGCCCGCCTCGCTGAGCAGGCCATTGCCGCCGGATATCCGGTCAAGCGGCTCGCCGGCTACGAGGTTGCCGAGCACAACATCCGCCGGGCTGAGACGATCTTTGCGGAGGCATCAACCAAGTCCAAGCGCCGGTTCAACGGCTCTACGGGCGTTCGCAAGATGAAGAAGGCGGACGCCTGATGACCATTCTCGGCATTGACCCTGGCCTGTCCGGCGCCCTGGCCTTCATCGACGGCGCTTCCGTCCGTGTCTACGACATGCCGGTCCTCTCGCTGAAGCGGAACGGCAAGGCCAAGAACGAGCCGGACTTTCTGGAACTGGCCCGCATCATCCGCGAGGTGGAGGGCGTCCCGTCCTTCGCCGTGGTGGAGCAAGTCAGCGCCATGCCCGGTCAGGGCGTGTCGAGCATGTTCGCCTTCGGCAAGACCTACGGCGGCATCCTCGGTGTCCTGGCCGCGCTCAGCATCCGCACGGAACTGGTCGCGCCGGTCGCCTGGAAACGCTGGCACCGCATCAAGCCGGACTCCGGCAAGGACGCCAGCCGGGCCGCCGCCAAGAACCTCTTCCCCCATCAAGCCGGGCTGTTCGCCCGCGTCAAAGACGATGGCAGAGCCGACGCCACGCTGATCGCGTCGTGGGGCCTGCACCAGACGAAGGAACTCGCCGCATGATGCAATTGTCTCCTGCCGTGCTTTCCGCCCCAGCCCGTACCGCCGTGGCTGCCATGGTGAAGACCGGCCAGCCCGCCGTCGTACAGTACGAGCGCGGGGAGCGGAAAGCCTACTACCGCACCACGGGCGGACGCGAAAAGCCCATGGACCCGATGGCCGTTGACGAGCTGGTCAAGGCCGGCATCGTCGCCGACCGGCAGGACGGACTTTTCGCCGGCATCGGCCAGACCTACGAGCCGCGCCAACACGCCGTCCTGAAGATCCGTCTCGGCGGCACCCGCACCGACAAGGCGACCGGCGCCCGCTTCCGCAAGGCGGAGGTGGAGACGACCGCGGGGGCCTTCCAGTGCGAGGTCTGCGCCCGCCAGAGCAAGGACGCCGACCCGCTGGACGGCGACAGCATCAAGGCCGAGGTCCGCCGCCTGATCGCCGAGAAGCGCCCCATGCTCGGGGGTGAGCAATGAACCCCGAAACGCAAGCCATCCTCGCCGCTCTCCCCGGCCCTGGAGAGCGTGGCGAGACCATCCCGGCGGTAGCGGTGAAGGCTGGCCTTCCCGCCTGGAAAGCCCGGTGCGCCATGGCCGCACTGAAGGTCATCGCCCCCGGCTCTGTAGAAGACATCGGGCCTGCATCCACCAAGCGCGGCGCCACTGGCGAGCATCTGTATCGGAGGGCGTCATGAGTGACATTGGCGGTATCGCCGCGGACCAACTGAAGTCATTCGTTGAGCGCATCGAGCGCCTGGAGGAGGAGAAGCGCGGACTCCAAGAGGACATCAAGGAAGTCTACGCCGAGAGCAAGGGCGCCGGATTTGACAACAAGATCGTTCGTCAGATCATCCGGCTTCGGAAGATGGACAAGGCTGACCGGCAGGAAGAGCGAGCGATCCTTGAGCTTTACTGCGAAGCTCTGGGAGATGAACTGTGATCGGCGCCGATGAGATTTGGAGAGACGTGGTCGGCCACGCCGGCTTCTACCAAGTAAGCAGCCTTGGTCGCGTCAGAAGCGTTGCGCGCATGGTTCGCGTGTCCGCCGGGCGAGGCTGTGCGTACGATCGCCCTGTCCGGGAAAGGATACTGCGATCGACGGTCTCGCATGGATACCCGTCTGTGACGCTTTGGAGGGGGCATGTGCCGCGCGTCGAGCGCGTTCACTGCCTTGTCCTGGAAGCTTTTGTAGGGCCGAGACCGGACGGCTTTTACGGGTGCCATCGCGACGACGTTCGAACGAACAACTCGCTAGAAAACCTCTATTGGGGCAGTCCGACAGAGAACTGCGCCGACAAGATCGCCCTGGGAAACCAGCCGCGCGGATCGCGCATCCCGTGGTCGAAGCTGAGTGAGCAGGACGTGGCGTCCATTCGAGCGCTTCGTGGGAAGGCGTCGCAGGAAGCTATCGGTAAACTATTCGGCGTTCCGCAGAGCCGTGTCAGCAGGATCGTGAATGGTGAGTGCTGGCGGCACGTCGCATTCCAATCCAATCAGTGAGGACGCGAAATGTCCGCATCATCCAACCCAGTTGCCGATCTCCGCCGCTTCCGTGAGCGCCTGAAATCGGCCCGCATCGACCAGAAGATGACGCAAGGCGACGTCGCCCGCCGGATGGGCAAGGACCCTCGCACCGTCCGCCGCTGGGAGAACAACGAAGGCGAACCGTCCCTGACGGAGGCCGCGCTGTGGGCTCACGCCGTGGGCGTCCAGATGCTCCCGCCGGTCCCGTTTGATCTGGTGGCCCGTGCCGCCGGAGGGCGGGGAGCCACGAAGGCCAAGGCCCTCACCGCCATGCAATCGGCCCTGCACGCCGACCTCGCCGCCACCCGAAAGGAACCCCGTCATGCTTGAGCCGAAGTATCGCGCCATCCTGGAAGCCGCCCTTCGTGACGCGGGCATCGACCCGTCCTACCGGGCGCCGTTCATCCCGACGAAGAAGTACGCTGAGCCCGTGATCGTCGTGGCCGAGCCAGAGCCGGAGCGCTGTGTGGTTACCGATGGGCGGCGGCGCGGAGGTAGGGCGAACCCGGTCTCCGAAGACGACCTGCGCCGGACCGCCGATCTGTACCGCGAGCATGGCTCTTCCGTTGCCGTGGCGAAGATCCTCGACATGCACCCGACCAACGTGCTGGCCCGCCTCCGGAAGGCTGGCGTCAAGGTCGGGAAGCCGGGCCGGCGCAAGGTGGCGAAGCAGGGAATGACGGTGATGCGCTGCGGCGCCTACGAGCGCCCCGTCTGGTCGCCGGGCGACATCATGGCTGCGGCGGAGTGACCGGCTATGAGCAAGTCCCGCAAGCCAGCCGCCACCGGCTTCCGCGTCCCCGCGCTCGTTAGGAACAACGCCGCATACCGATCCCGCGTAGAGAATGCCATCCCGGCGGCAATCCTGAACTGCGTCGTCACGACCGCCCTTGCTGAGGGCATCGCGCCGCCGACCATGACGGTCGCCTACACCCCGGCGATGCGTGACTTGATCGCCGCCGTCGATGACCATTTCCGCGGGCTGCCGTGGCCCACGCGCCGGCTGCCGATCGACGCGGTGGATGACATCGTGGCCTACGCGGTGACCAAGAACGGCGTGAGCATGTATCCGCGCTCTCTGGTGCTGGCCTGCTTGTATTGGCTGTCGCCCATCGTGGCGGATGTTGGTTGGCAGCGCCGCGTCATGAGCCCCCACTTCATGCGGGCCTTCCCGGTGCTTCTCGCCGATGCACAGGACGCCGCCGACCATGAGCAAAGCAGCGATGAGGCCGGCTGGATAGCCGAAATCATCCGCACGCGCCTGGAAGCCATCGGCCTGTTCACCGCCTCTCATCCGGTGAAGGAGGCCGCGTAATGGACCACCGCACCAACGCGCGCCCGCATCTGTGGGGCATGGAGTCCAGCGAGGGCATGCGCTCCATGGGGAATGGCGACTACACGGCCGCCGGTATCCGGGCATGGTGGGCAACATCCCGCCAGCCCGAGGGCGCCATGTCCAAGCATATGCCCGCAGAGTGGTGGACGGTCGGGACCATCAACGGGAGGGCCGCATGAAGACGCCCCTCTGCCCCTGGTGGCGCACCCAGCGCGAGTTGCGCGCGACCTACGCCGCCTCCTACGCCATCGGTCGGGCAAAGCTCGCCGGTACCTGCCCGAAAGCCGCTGTGATGGAGGCCCTGAATGGTTGAGCGCGTCGAGATCGGCGATGCCGTGCTGTTCTGCGGGGATTGCCGAGATGTTCTGCCGACGCTGACGGGCGTTGATGCGGTTGTGAGCGACCCGCCTTATGGCATCGCGTTTCGGCACAGCGGAAAGGGCGCGGCGGTGGCAGGCGCTAAGTCGGTGCGTCGGCACGCAGTCTCCATAGCCGGAGATGCCGAGCCATTCGATCCGACGCCGTTCATCGAGTATCCCGCTGTTGTCTTGTTTGGCGCAAATCACTTTGCGCATCGACTGCCCCCAAGTGGAGGGTGGCTGGTATGGGATAAGCGCGATGGAATGGCAAGCAACAGTTTCTCGGATTGCGAGATGGCGTGGACAAAGGGTGTAGGCAACGCCGCACGCCTTTTCCGCTATCTCTGGAACGGAGTGTGCCAAGCCGGAGAGAAGGGAAATAAACGACATCACCCGACTCAGAAGCCAATCGCCCTTATGCAGTGGTGCATTTCGCAACTACCAATGAATGCTTCAGTGATCCTCGACCCGTACATGGGAAGCGGGACAACTGGAGTTGCTGCCGTGCGGTGCGGACGACGCTTTATCGGATGTGAAATCGACCGCCGATACTTTGACATAGCCTGTAGCCGCATTGAGGCTACTTACCAGCAAGCCGACCTCTTTATGTCCCCGCCAGCGTCGAGGACAGCTTGCCCTGGCCTGTTCGACGCCCCGGCCATCCAGACAGCTGCGGAGTAGGGGCCATGACCTACCACCGCGATACTGCCCAAGACATCGCCCTAGAGCACTGCCTATGGGCCAAGTGCCAGGGCCTTTCGCCCCGCTCCGTGATCCGCTCTGTCGGCGCCCCTGTGATGACCCGTGAGGTTCCACAGTGGGACGACGCACTCAGCAGCGTCCGGGCGGCCCTGTTCCTGATGAACAATGACCGGAGCGCCGCAACATGAAGGCAAAGAGCGGCGGAGAAATTGAGGCGCTGTTTGTGCAGA
The DNA here is from genome assembly GCF_042657465.1 of Azospirillum himalayense. Taxonomy (NCBI): domain Bacteria; kingdom Pseudomonadati; phylum Pseudomonadota; class Alphaproteobacteria; order Rhodospirillales; family Azospirillaceae; genus Azospirillum; species Azospirillum himalayense. Next base: position 17,208 of record NZ_JBHSLC010000002.1, read on the forward strand.
GGGCGACGTCATTCGTCAGGTCTCTTGGTCTGGCCGCTGACGTCGATCTGGCAAGCGCACTTCCGAACCTCTGCCAAAGCGACATAGAGCGCCGGATGCTTGTCGAGCTGTCCTACTCGCCGCCATGGCATGACATGAAGCGAATGGGCGAGGTGGTGATCCATGACCACACGATGGGCGGAATGCCTGATCGGCAGGTGGTGATGGCCCCACAATACCCGGTCGGTCGGTACCGAGTGGACATCGGCATCATTGTTAACGGCTACGACGGAGATCGTCTTCTTATCGCCATAGAGTGCGACGGTCACGACTTCCACGAGAAGACCAAGGAGCAGGCCAGCAGAGATAAGCGCCGCGACCGGGCTTTTCAGAAGATCGGGTGGATGGTCTTTCGCTTTACGGGATCGGACATTTTCCGCAAGGGCGAAGAGTGCGCCGATGAAGTGGCGACCTTTGTCGCGGAATGGCTGGACGCTTCTCTCGACGCGCACCTCAAAAGGCTGGGGGTGTGATGAGCGGATATTATCTCATGCACCGCGGATGGATGGACAACCCGGCCCTTGGCGGGAAGCGTGACCCGTACTGCAAGCGGGCTGCGTGGGCGTGGCTCATCGAAGAAGCTGTTTGGAAGGACACCCGCGCCAACGTCGGCGGCAAGTGGGTTGACCTGAAGCGTGGCCAACTCTGCTGTGCCTACCGCTATCTGGCTGAAGCCTGGGGGTGGTCACTCGGTGCGGTGCAGCGGTTCATTGACCGTCTTGAAACCGATACGATGGTGATGCGTATCGTCGCGAACGGGCGACTGATCCTAACCATCTGCAAATACGACGAATATCAAGTGTCGGCGCGTATCGGCAATGCGTCCGATGATACGCAAACCGATACGCGACCGATACGCGACCGATACGCGACCGATACAAAAGAGAATACAGGGAAAGAACTTACCAAAGAGGCTGAAGCCTCTTTGGAGAGCGCGCCAGATGGCCAGCCCGTGGATGCTCCGCAGTCGAAGGCCAAGCGGTCACCGTCTTCTGCGCCGAAGGCCACCCGCCTCCCCACGGATTGGACGCTTCCAGCCGATTGGCGGACTTGGGCTGTCCACGAAGGGGCCGCCCCGGAACTGATCGCCAGGGAAGCAGCGAAGTTCAGCGACTACTGGCACGCCAAGGCCGGAGCCAACGGGCGCAAGGCGGACTGGCCAGCGACATGGAGAAATTGGATTAGGCGAGCACTGGAGAACAGCAATGGGCGACGTGGTGGATCTTCAATCGGGTCGCGGAACGGCAATGGCTTCCTCGGCCTCCGTGAGCAGCAGCCTAGAAACGGCCTTGGAAACCCCGACGACGATCAGCTTGGATGGGGAGGTCCGTCCTTCGACTTGGAAGCCGCCAGCTACGGTCGGGCCTGAAATGCGAGGTGAGGCAGCCGCTCTAGTGGCTCGCATCGACGCGGCGATGGAGCTTTCCCCGCAGTCGCGCGTTCGGCAGTGGCTTCTCGACCTTGCCCCTCTGGTCGCCGTGAGCATCTCGGCATCGGACGCGGCGCAGAAGCTCGACGCCTATGTCGGGATGCTGGAATACCCGGCCGCCGTTTACACCAAGGCGTCGCTCGCCAAGGCCGCCCGGCGGTTCAAGTTCTTCCCGACCTTCGCCGAGCTTGCGGATTTCTTCGATGGCCAGCTTTCCGAGGTGCGGATCAAGCGCCAAAGGCTCCAGGCCATCGTGAACGCCGCCGCCGGCCAGAAGCAGATCGCCGCGCCGGAGCCGCAGACGCTGGAGCAGCGCCAGCACATGGGCGCGCTGTTTGGGAAGCTGGCCGACGCCATCGGCACCGGAAATTTCAACGAAGTGATGGCCGCCGCGGACAGCCGCCGGTCAGTGGAGGGCGCATGACCCACACCACCCGCACCGCCCAGCCGTGGGGAGCCGCGCAATGACCGCAACGTTTTCCGCCAAGAGCCGTGACGACCTGGAGATGTTGGCCGAAGCTGCCTCCTGCATGCCTCCCCGGCAGAGGGTCGCCGTCGCCGCCCGCTGCTTCGCCGATGGCCTGATGGTCATGCCGCTCTGGGTGCGCATCGGCCTCGCTGTCGCGATCTGGCGGCATGGCCGGCTGCTCGCCTACTTCGCGTTCTTCTCCCGGATGGACAAGGCCAAGCCCGGCGCCGCTGACGACGCCTGGGATCAGATCATCCGGCACATGCTGGACGGCAAGGACACCGAGCAACCCGGTTCGGTCGGCGGCTTCTGCCAGCGGGAACTGGACATGTTCGTCGGATACCTGCGCGACGCGCGCCGCATGGAGGGCTGACAGCATGACCTGGATACTGATCGGCTATCTGGCCTGGAGCGGCTACTACGCTGGCGGCGGACCCTTCACGGCGGAGTTTGCGACCAAGGAAGCCTGCCTCTCGGCTGCTGCCATCATCGAGAAAGATCCGAAATTCGGAACGGACGGGATGCGCGCTCGCCACGCTGTCTGCGTTCCGAAGGGAACCCCGCAATGACCACCACCCGAGAAATCTGCGATGCCCAGAAGCGCGTCGCCTCCCTTGTCGCCTCCGGACTGGCAGACAAGGAAATCGCCAGGGACATGGGCCTGTCACTCGGGGCGACGAAGGACCGCGTTAAGCGCCTTCTCAGTCACGCCGGAGCCCGCAACCGCGTCCAACTGACCCTGTGGTGGCTGCGCCAGACCGGCCAGCTTCGGGAGACTGCCCAATGACCGACCTCGAAAAGCGCATCCACGACCACGCCCGCGTGAACATGCTCCTCGCCAGCCAAAACGCCGACCTCCGGGAAGTGCTGTCCGACCTGCACGAGGCCGGGGTGATCCCCGACGCGCTGCGGAGCCGTTCGACCGAGTTGCTGGACCTCTACGCCAAGCCCCACGCTTGGTACCGGGAGTACCGGGCCGGGGTGGAGCGCGAGCACGCCAGGGCGTCGCTAGTCAGGGCCGTGGAGCCCATCTGCGCCGTGATGAGCCGTGGATCGGAGGTGGCCCGTGGCTGACGGCCGCTTGCAGAACATGGTCGGCGACCTGATCGACCACTGCGCCTATCTCGCCGCCCGCGAAGGCTATTCCGGTGACGAGGTTCTTCGACGCGCGAAGGATCTAGCTATCGCTGAGGTCCGCCGGCAGGGCAACGCTGCCATCGCCGAGTTTTTCCAAATGGAAGCCGACCAAACCGATCAAGGGAGCCTGCCCCGTGCTGCTGAGTGACACCCAGATCGCCTTGGCCGAGATCATCGAGCCGTTCGAACCGGAGCAAGTCCGGAAGGCCGGGACGAGCTACGGGCTTTCCAGCTACGGCTACGACGTGCGGATCGGCAACGAGTTCGTGACCTTTCTGCCGTCTGACAAGCCGCTTTCCCCGGAGACCATCAGCGAGCGGGACGTGGTGCGGGAGCGCGCCGACAAGTTCGTCCTGCACCCCGGCGCCTTCGTGCTGGCCGTCACCGTCGAGTACCTGCGCATGCCGCCGGACGTGACGGGCTTGGTCTGCGACAAGTCGAGCTGGGCACGCTGCGGCCTGTCCGTCCAGAACACCGTCTTGGAACCCGGCTGGCACGGCGAGGTGACGCTGGAACTGCACAACCAGTCCCCTCGCCCCCTGCTGCTCACCGCCGGTCAGGGCATCGCCCAAGTGCTTTTCGTCCGAGGGGAGCCGTGCCGCACGACCTACGCCGACCGAGGCGGGCGGTACCAGGGGCAGAGGGGCGTCACACTGCCGAGGAGGTGACGAATTGCACGGGGCGGCTGGCATTCTCATCAGGATAGCGATTGCCGCCGCTTCCGTGGTCGCTGGATGGCATCCGCCCGAAAGGATGCTTCACGATGGCCGAGGTAGCCAGAACGCATCACACGGCCTTCTAATCGAAACTTTCGATCCGATGATGGATGCTTTCCGATGGCTGATGCTTTACAGCGCTCCCGAACCCAGCCTAATCGGCCCGCGACCATTCCCAGCTTGACGCGGAAGTGGCAAAGCTTATCCTTTCGCGCGCGCGCGAGCGGGTGTATGGTGGCACCAGATGTGGGATATCTGGGGGCGCAGATGGACATATTTAGCGATGCTGAGTGGTTCGCCGTGGTGTCCCACGTTGGGACGGAGAAGTACGAACTCGCGGCGAAGGAGCTTGGGCGGCAGGGCTACCGGGTGTTCGCGCCAATGTGTCGCAGGGAGCGGCGCCACGCTGGGAAGGTCGAGGCTGTTTTGCGCCCGCTGTTCGACCGGTATCTTTTCGTTGGCCTGACGCCGGAACAACCGTTCCACCCCATCACGAACACAAGGGGCGTGGCCTTCGTTGTCCGTGGCCTTGGTGGCGTCCCGTGCCGGGTGTCTCATATCCCGCTGCGCCGGGTGAAATCGCGCTGCGACGCCTTCGAGGACGGCGTGATCGACTACACGCCGAGCAAGCGGAAAGAGCTTTCAGTCGCGCTCCAGAAGGGCCAGCCGGTGCGCATCTCCTCCGGCCCGTTCGCGGACTTTGTCGGCATCTTCGCCGGGGCGTCCGGTAGCGTCGTGCAAGTCGTGATTGACCTGTTCGGTCGCCAAACTCCCGTTTCGATGGAGCCGCAAGATATTGAGGCTTTGCAGGCTGCGGCATAACAACATATCGCTTGACACCCCCGGTGGAGTGCCTTAGCTTGTCCTCAACAGCGGTGCCGTGGCAGTGAAGCCACCCGGCACTGCGGTAGCCATTCCGACCCATGATGCGACATTGCCCCGCCGGTTAGCCCGAGCGGGCTTTTCTGCTTTGGGCTTAAGCGGAAACATCTTTCCGAACACCGAGATACGGCAGGCATCGCGTCAGGCGTCCCCGCGCCAATCCCCCGTCCCCCGCGCGCTTGCCTGCCGTACCCCTACAGGGCCACCGGCCCCACGCTGGAGGCCCCCTATGCACGATGACAGCGACTTACGCGGAGCCGCCGCGCCGTCTCCGGTGGCGTGACGTGCCCGGAGAAGTGAGCATGGTCGCCGCTCCGCCTCCCAAGCTGACGGAGATCACGGAGACCCCGGATAACCGGTGGTTCGCCCCCGAGAAGCTCTGGGCTGGCACCCACCCGATCAACCAGGGCATAGCTATTCTTGCTGCTGCTGTGGTGATGGTGGTCGCCATTCAGAATGCCGGCAAGCTCAAGCCGCTGGTTATGGCCTACTTCGGTCGCGCTCCACGGGAAGGGACATCGGATGCCCCCAGGGCATTCGTCCCGCCGCCCGAGCCGACTGAAGCCGACAAGCGAAACGAGGAAGTCCTGTCGATCCTCTCGGACATGGCGAAGAAGCTCCAGCGCGTTGACCAGAACGTCCACAACGTGGTGGCCGAAGTCCGCCTCTTGGAGAGCGGCGTCGGCGACCTGAAACGGCGTATTGGCGACATCGAGGGCCGCTTAACCACGGCTGTGACCAGGGAAGAGATGCGGATAGCCCTGGATTTAGTCAGCGAGCTGGTCAAGGCCCGGTGAGCGCAACCGGCGCAGGATGACTAGGGCTTACCCCACGGCTCTAGGCGATGATACAGGGCAGAGCAGGCAAGGGCGATGTGTAGCGGAACGTCCACCAGTCCACCGTCACCGCGTCGCTTTCCGGTGGCGTAGCCATTCACGGTAGTCTCGCCGAGCCCCAGGGCTTCAGCGGCTTTCGCCTGACTGAAGCCCATAAGATTGAGCCATTCGCGAAAATCAGAGTTTGTCATGTTGTGGTGGCGGCCCTTAGCGGGGCGCATCCTCCTTCTTGGCCGCGGTGACGGTGTAGAGCCAGAAGCGCATAGCCTTGTTCACTTCGTCGGCCTCAAACATTTTAACGGTGCGCTTAGCCTGCCACGGCTTTCCGGTGGCCTGATTGATCGGCTGTTTTTCGACAAGGAAGCCGGGGCGACTGGAGTCAATGACGCCGCGGGTAAAGATGCTGCCCTCACGGACGGTGTAAACGTGACGGGCGGTGGTTGCTTCGTGGTGCAGCATTGGGGCCTCCGTTGTTGATGAGATGGTTATACCGCACGTCGCGCGGTGTATCAATGGGAAAATACCGCGCGAATAGCAGAAAGTTTGAGCCCTACTGCAATTGGGCATGAGCGCGGCTGAACGGAACCTCTCCAGGCTCCGGCGGCCGATTACGGCAACCGCTCCGCGCGCGGGATTGCAGCGCTGGGGCCTGGGGAGACTGAAGCATGCACGATCCCATGACGGTCGCGTTCGAAATCAGATCGCCCATCAAGCGCAGGACGCAGTTATTCCCCGAGGGATACCGAAACTCGCTGGTGACGATCTGGCACGTAGACCCGGAGACGGACGGCACGGATAACAGTTGCGGTTGGACGTTCCCCAAGCTGACGAAGGAGCAGCGCCGCCGCATCGCCGACCTAGCACACATCGAGGCACGGGAGCCGTGGTTCCAGCGGGCCGCCATCAAGTCGATGGACGACCAGGTTCAGGCCGAGATGCTGGTGCGCGGCGCCATCGTGCACGTTGCTCGCGTCCTCGATCTGAAGGTCTCCTTCGCGCAGGCCAGCGAGTGGGCTTGCCTCTGGACGCACAGCCCGACGAACTTCCGCGGCTCGCTCTGTCACCTTCCCGGCTGGCACAGCAACAGCGAAAACGACACGCCGTATTGGCGCGAGGACACGGCATCCGGCCTGTTCGCCAGCATCGCCCGCAACATCCTGCGGGAGCAGCGGCCATGGTGGCGGCATCCTCGCTGGCACGTCCACCATTGGCGCTTCCAGGTTCACCCGTGGCAGCAGTTCAGGCGGTGGCTTCTGGAGCGCTGCGACGAATGCGGAAAGCGGTTCGGCCACGGCGGGGTGTTCCAGATCGGGCACCGCCTGGACAGCAAGACCGGCCGGCACGTTCCCGCTCGCAAGTGTGCCTGCTGCGCGGGTGTCGGTGTGGCTGCTCAACATCCTGTGGAGGGCTGACGCCATGACCGGACGCTGTGCCGAGACCTGCATGTCGGACGACGGGGAATGCACCTGCCGCCCCTCTTCCCACGATGACGAGATGGCCCGCGTTGATGCGCAGACCATCGAGCGCCGCCGGGCCAACGCCGTATGGGCGGAGACCACGAGCGCGATGGAGCGCAGGGACCCGCCGCTCCGGGATCGGCTGGACGAGGACGCTGTGCTACTGGCCCAACGGACAAGGGAGATGCTGTCATGAAGCGCTTTGAGACCCGTGAACAGCAGGACGGGAGCCACGTCGTCGTGAAGGGCCGGATCGGCCAGTACGGCAAGGGCGACACGATCCCGCGCGCCGTCGTGTGGAAGATGCTGGCTGGTCGCCCGGCGGACATGGGCAACGGCTACATCATGGCGGCCAAGGGCGGCTCACCGCACGTCCACTGATGGCGCTGGAACTAACCCACCACGCCGAGCAACGGTGGCGTGAACGCTGCGCTGGTCTGGACCCTGAGGCCGAATGGCAGGCTGCCCGCAAGGTCGGACAGAAGCTATGGCCCAAGCTGAAGGCATCGTGCCCTGCTCACGAGGCTGGCATGACGCGCTCGTTCAGCGGCGTCTACTACTTGTTCACGCACCGCAGCCGGATAGCTTGGGTGGCCGCGCCGCCCGAACGGATCATCACGGTCTTTCGCATGTGAGGCTGTCATGAAGACGCTGAGCCAATCCCTGGAAGACGCCACGCGCATCATCGAGCGCATCCACCCTCCCGGCCGCGGCGCCACCGCCTTCTCGGACAGCCCTTGGTCAGTGGATCGCCTGATCCCTGATGGCTGGGTCGGCATGGTGCTGGACGACACGGACGGCGACGAACTGACCGTGGAGCCTGCCCGCTGGCCGGGAGGCACCGGGGAACGTCCCGACTTTGGAGAGCCGGTATGATCTACGTCCACCCGCCCATCGTCACCCGGCGCACAGGCTCCTCCGTCTGCATGAAGCTGGAACTGAACGGGTACGAAATCAGCATCGCCGCTGACGATAGCTGCGGAGCGCTCAACACGCTGCGCCGCATTGACGTCCGGGTGTTTCGAGAGGACGAAGACGTGACCGACCGATTTTCCGCCGGCATTGAGGATTGGGACGCCGCCACCCTGCTGACGATCATGCAGCGTGTCGCCGCCGGAGAGCCGGTATGATCGAAGCCATCCGCAAGTTTGCCCTCGCTCACGCCGGTACCCAGGAGGCCGAGGTTGTCAACGCCGTGTGTGACCAGCTCGCCGAGACGCAGCGTCGCCACGCCGAACGCTCCGAACGCATCAAGCACAGCATGGCCCGCGGCGCCCGGCTGACGGATCACAGGATCAAGCTGTGACCCTCTCCATCACCATCCTATCCACCTCCTCCCTCCTGGCTATAGCCGCGGCTCTCATCGTCGCTCGGAGGTAACGGCATGGCCGGCGGAACGTACCTAGAACGCCCGTTTCGGAAGTGGTAGAAAAGAAGCGGGCCGACACGCTGTTGGAGCAGCGCCGCCGGCCCTAACCATGAACCGCTGAGTGGAGCGTGAACGATGGCTGAAGGCAGCATAGCGAAGCCGACGAAGGTTTGCAGCATTGATGGATGCGGGAAGCGGATGATGGCGCGCGGTTTGTGCGCGATGCACTACGACCGCTTGCGCCGAACCGGCAGCCCTATGGATGGTGGCAGACCTACCGGATCCCCTGGCGGATGCACGATGGACGGATGCGACAGGGAGCGGCGCTCGCATAACTCGCCGTACTGTGAGGTTCATTACCAACGATGGTGGCGCAAGGGTTCGGCTTATGACCGAGTGGCGAAGCCGGAGTTGGAGCACTCACACGGCTACATCGTCGAATATCATCCAGGGCATCCGCTGGCTACCGCAGGAAGCTCCAAATACGTCTACCAGCATCGCCGCGTGTACCACGATCACCATGGAGACGGGCCGTTCTGTTGTCATCACTGCGGCATCACCGTGACTTGGGATGACATGCACGTTGACCACCTTGACGACGACAGGGCCAACAACGATCCGGGGAACCTTGTGGCATCCTGCCCGACCTGCAATCAGGCGCGCGGGGTTGCAAAGATGCGGGCAAAGATGAGGTTGCGGGGCCTTCAGGTCACCGCGTTCGGGAGAACGAGGTGCATCACCGAATGGGCGGCTGACATAGGCATATCGCGGCAGTCACTGAAGCGCCGGCTTGCGGAAGGGTGGAGCCCAGAGCGGGCCGTGTCAGAGCCCCGCGGTAGGTTCGGCCCTGCCAGCAAGGGCAAGGGTGCTCAAGCTTAGTTAGGGGAACGAGATGGCGGGGAAGTCGAGCGATCCAATCTACTCCGATCCCCGCCATTACAAATGGCGAGCGGCCGTCCTCAAGCGGGACGGCTACCGCTGCAAGGTATGTGGCTGCGACGTGAGCGGCAAGGGCAAGGCCAGAGCTCACCATGAGAAGCCCATCAAGGCTGGCGGCGCTCCATTCGACGTGAGTAACGGCGTCACCCTCTGCAACGAACACCACGAGCAAGCGCACAGGGAGAGGGCGAGAGGTGGCGGCGGACAGAACGTCGCGCACTTCGTCATCCGTGGGTGCGATGCCGATGGATGGCCGCTCGACCCGAAGCGGCGGTGACAGCCAAGGGGTAGGGGCGTCCAGATCCTCCGGGCGGTCGTGACCGAAAAACCGGTCTGGGCCACTCTGCGCGCGTCCACAGTTCAGATGTTGAGGGCAATATCCATGCCAATGCCTCGAACTCCGAAGGCTAAAGCGGCGGTTTCTGGGCAGTCTGGCAAGAACCCTCAGCGCTTTAAGCCACGAACCGATCCGAAGGCGTCACCGCTCGGCAGCCCGCCGGTTTGGATGTCTCCGGATCAGGCGGCGGTGTGGCACCAGTTCGCCTATGAGCTTCCTTGGCTGAATGACTCCCATCGGGCTCTTCTGGAAATCGCTGTGAATGTTCGCGCCCGGTTGATCGCTGGGCAAGACGTCGGAGTGCAGGCGCTCAACCTGCTGCGCCAGTGCCTTGGGCAGATGGGCGCAACGCCGGCTGACGCGACAAAGGTGACGGTGTCGAATGGCGACGAAGAAGACCCGGAAGACGCTCTCTTCAATCGACCCAACTGACCGAGCGACCGCCTACGCCCAAGACGTCATCGCGGGCAAGTTCGTGGCTGGACCGCATGTGCGGAACGCCTGCCGCCGTCACATCGACGATCTGGCTTCGGGCCATGAGCGCGGGTTGTCGTGGGACCTGGATGCTGCCAAGCACGCTTGGAACTTCTTCGAGGGGGTGCTGAAGCTCTCCGAAGGCCAGTTTGAGGGGAAGCCGCTCGCGCTGCACCCTTCACAGGCGTTCATCATCGGAAGCATCTTCGGATGGAAGCGGGCAGACGGAACGCGGCGCTTCCGCCGGGCCTACATCGAGCAAGGGAAAGGAAACGGCAAAAGCCCGGTGGCCGGTGGGATCGGCCTGTATGGCATGACAGCCGACAACGAGCCGGGTGCACAGATCTACGCTGCGGCGGCGAAGAAGGATCAGGCCGGCATCCTGTTTCAGGACGCCTGCAAGATGGTCCGGAAGTCTCCGGCGCTGCTGAAGCGGTTGGCCTTCTCCGGCGGCCTGGGGCGCGAGTTCAATATCGCTCACCACGCGTCGCAGAGCTTCTTCCGCCCGATCAGCAAGGATGCCGGCAAGACGGGCTCCGGCCCGCGACCGCACTTCGCCCTGTGTGATGAGGTGCACGAGCATCCTGACCGGACCATCATGGAGATGCTGGAGCGCGGATTTAAGTTCCGCCGGCAACCGCTCCTGCTGATGATCACTAACTCCGGCTCCGACCGAAACTCGGTGTGCTGGGAAGAACACGAGCACGCCGTCCGGGTTGCCGCGGGGACGCGGACGCCGGATGACCTGTTCACCTACGTCGGCGAGGTGATTGACGACACGACGTTCAGCTTTGTGTGCGCCCTGGATAAGGGCGATGACCCGCTGAACGACCCGTCGTGCTGGGAAAAGGCCAACCCGCTCTTGGGCGTCACGATCAGCCGGGAATATCTGGCGGACGTGGTGAAGCAAGCCAAGGCCCTCCCCGGCAAGCTGAACGGCATCCTGCGTCTGCACTTCTGCCAGTGGACCGACGCGGATCAAGCGTGGATGTCCCGAGAGGCGCTGGAGAGCGTCTTGGATGAGTTCGACCCGGCGGAGCATGCCGGAGCTGAAGTGTTCCTTGGCGCCGACCTGTCGGCGTCTCAGGACATGACGGCGATAGGGTGTGTGGTCCAGACGGGCACGACGGAGGTGTTGCGGCCAGACGGCGGGGTCGCCGTACTGCCGACCTTCGACGCGTGGGTGGAGGCGTGGAGCCCCGGAGACACGCTGGCGGAACGCGCCATGCGCGACAAGGCGCCCTACGATGTCTGGGCTCGGGATGGATGGCTGAACGACCCGCCAGGGAAGATCATCCGTATGGACTTTGTGGCGGCCCGTGTCGCGGAAATGGCGACGGAGTACCAGATCAAGGCGCTTGCCTATGACCGGTACGGGTTCAAAGCGAAGTTCGAGCCCGAGCTTGATGCGATGGGTCTGACGATCCCGCTTGTAGAGCACCCGCAAGGTGGCGTCCGTCGCGCCAAGCCGACCGACGAACAGGTCGAGGCGGCCCGGTTGGACGGCGCAGAGCCGCCGCAAGGGCTGTGGATGCCCGGATCGGTGAAGGAGTTGGAGGCTCTGATCCTGGAAGGGCGCATCCGGCTCCGCCGAAGCCCGGTTCTGATCTCGGCCATGATGTCGGCGACCACGGAACCAGACGCCTTCGACAATCGGTGGTTCTCCAAGCGCAAGGCCGTGAACCGGATTGATGCGCTGGTGGCTCTGACGATGGCGGTGGGCGCAGCGACAAGCGGCCTGAAGCCAGAACAGGAAATCGAGTCCATCCACGACATTCTTGACCGTCTAGCGGACCAGCAAAAGACCGACGAACAGGCGCAACCTACCGCTGAATGGGCGCCGCGCAACGACGATGACGAGGACTTCTGGTGATGAAGATCGGAAACGCCCTGCGCAGCTCCATCAACCGCATCTTGGCCGTCCGTCAGACGACGGAGCCGAGGGAGCCTGATGAGAGCCGGATACCGTACAGCGGTCGGACCTTGGGCGGTACGGTGGTGACGCCGGATACCGCGGTCACGGTTCCTGCGGTTTGGGCATGCCTTCGGTATCTGTCGCAGACGGTCGCCGTTCTGCCGTGGCACGTGATGCGTGAGACGGAGAGTGGCGGAGAACTGGCGAAGCGGCATCCGGTCGATTGGTTGCTGTGGAAGCGCCCGAACCCGGAATGGTCGGCGTTCCAATTCCGGGAGACGTTGACCCACTGGGCGCTCCGGTGGGGCAATGGTTATGCCGAAATCGAGCGCGATGGGGTGGGGCGCCCAATCGCGCTGTGGCCGGTTCATCCGGAGCGGGTGGAGGTCAAGCGTGATCTGCCGACGGGGCGATTGGTCTACGAGGTGAACAACGGAACCGGCGGAAAATCTGAACTTGACCAGATGGATGTCTTTCATATCCGCGGTTTCGGGGAGGGTCCGGTTGGCGTCAACGTCATCTCCTATGCCGCGGAAAGCATTGGATGGGCGCGGGCGCTCCAGTTGTTCGGATCGGCGTTTTTCGGAAACGGGATGAACGTCAACGGCGTGTTTCAGCAGACCGGGAAGGTCGATCCGACGTCTGTCGCGCGCACCCAAGCCGACCTGGAGAACAAGCATAAGGGCGGCCCCCGCCGTTGGCTGAAGGCGCTGTTCGTCCCCATCGGGTTAGAATGGAAGTCGACCAGCATCGAGCCGAATAAGGGGCAGTTCATCGAAGCGAACCAGCACCTTGTCGATGAAATATGCCGGTGGTTCGGTGTGCCGCCCCACAAGGTGGCGCACCTTCTGCGGTCAACCAACAACAACATCGAGCATCAGGGCATCGAGGTTGTTGTTGACAGCATCGCCCCTTGGGTGAAGCGCTTCGAGGACGAAGCGGACTACAAGCTGTTTGGGACGCAAAATCGCCTTGGGTTCTACACCAAGATCAACATGAACGCCCTGATGCGTGGCGACGTGAAAAGCCGCGGTGAATACTACAAGATGATGCGTGAAGTCGGCGCGTTCAACGCAAACCGCATCCTTCAGCTTGAAGACGAAAACACCATAGGACCGGCTGGGGACAAGCATATCGTCCAGTCGCAGTACACAACGCTTGAGCGGATTGGCGAAGAGCCGGCGACCGATCAGACACGCGCCGAACCGCCGCCTGATCCCTCTCCAGAAGAACGGCAAGCGATGGCCGCTATCCAGTCGATGGCTGCCATGATGGAGGTTCAGCATGTCGGGGAATGATCCGGTCATTCTGGCCCGCGCCGTTCAGCGGGACGACGGACAGCCTTCCAAGGGGCCATGGGCAGCGGTTTACGGCATCCTTGACGCCGTTCTGCGGCGTGTCGGAGCGCTTGAGAGTCGACCTATTGCCCGTGACGGTCGCGATGGCCGGGACGGAAAGGACGGGTTGCCCGGCGCTCTCGGTCCCCAAGGCCCAATGGGCGAGCGCGGGGAAACCGGCCCGATGGGTGAGCAGGGCGAGCCAGGACCGATGGGGCCACGCGGCGAGGCTGGTCCTCAAGGGCCAAAAGGGGATGTTGGCCCTGTTGGGCCGATGGGCGCCCCTGGACCGATGGGGAGCGTCGGACCGCAGGGCGAGCGTGGAGAGCCGGGACCACAGGGTGCCAAGGGCGATCCTGGTGATGTCGGCCCGATGGGGGCGACCGGCCCGGCCGGTGAGCGCGGAGAACCCGGAGCGGCTGGTGCAATAGGGCCGCCCGGCCCCGTTGGACCGCAGGGCGCCCAAGGCATCCCTGGCGATATCGGGCCGCCCGGTCCTGAAGGACCAGTTGGGCCGGCGGGTGAGCGTGGCGAGACGGGGTCGCAAGGCGCTGAAGGGCCGGTTGGCCCGGCTGGGCCACGCGGTGAGCGCGGCGATCCGGGACGCGACGGGCGTGACGGCTTGGCCGGGCGCTCTATCACGTCATCGGTCATCGACCGTGAAGCTCGTCTCGTCCTGACTTTCAGCGACGGCACGCAAGAAGTCGTTGGGCGCGTCGTTGGCCCGCAGGGCGAGCGCGGAGAACAGGGGGAGGCCGGGCCGCAGGGTGAGCGCGGAAATGACGGCCAACCTGGGGCTTCAGGCCCTATGGGCCCGCAGGGCGAGCAAGGCCCTGTTGGTCCGAAAGGCGAGCGTGGTCCTCAAGGGCTGCAAGGTCCGCAAGGCGAGCGCGGCCCCGCCGGTCCGCGTGGCGAGCAAGGCCCTGTTGGTCCGGCTGGCCCACAGGGTGCCGATGGATCAACCATTGTATGGGCCGAAGAGTACAACGCGGCTCTCACCGCCGACGATTTGCGCAACGTCATGGTGCGCGAAGCGATCATCGACGGACAGACGGTCCGGTTCCTGGCGCTGAACTGAGGAAGATGAACATGACAGTCCACCATCTGCCGGGGGCGAAAGGCCCGCCGGCCCGATCTTCTGCGCCCGGAAATCAGGGCTATCGGATCGTCAACCGTGGCGATACCGGTGAGATCTACATCTACGGCACCATCGGTGCCGACTGGTTCGGCGAGGGCGTCACGGCCAAGCAATTCACGGAAGACCTGAAGAAGCTCGGCAACGTCAAGACGATCCACCTCCGCATCAACAGCGAAGGCGGATCGGTGATGGACGCCCGCGCGATGTACACGCAGCTCGTCCAGCACAGCGCCCGCGTCATCGTCCATATCGACGGATGGGCCGCTTCCGCGGCGTCGTTCCTCGCCATGGCCGGCGACGAAATCGAGATCGCCGAGGGCGGTTTCTTCATGATCCACAATGCGTGGACCGTGGCATCCGGTGGCGCTGACGACCTGCGGCGTACCGCCGACCTACTGGACAGCGTGAACACCACCATCCGCGAAACCTACGTCGCCCGGTCGAAGTCCGACCCCGACAAGGTGAAGAAGTGGATGGACGACGAGACCTACTTCAGTGGACCGGAGGCTGTAGCCGCCGGGTTCGCAGACCGGATCGTCGAGAACATGAAGGTTGCGGCGAGCGTGAAGCACCCGGAGCGCTTCCGCAATCTCCCCGCCGCCCTTCGACCGAACCGCGCCGCCGCCGTGGCTGCGCTGAAGTCCTAACCCCTTTCCGGCCGCAAGCCGGTTCTGCCCGCATTCGCGGGCTCCCTTGCCGCGTCCTGCGGCGGAAAACCATGGAGAGTACACGCATGAACAAGGCCGCCCACTTGGCCGCCTCTGGCCTGACCTTCCCGGCCGGCGTCATCGTCATGATGGCGGTCGGGACCATCGAAAACCTGCGCGCTCGTCAGCAGGAGCTTCAGGCCGAGGCCGAGGCCATCGTCAACGCCGCCGACGAAGAGGGGCGCGATCTGACGGAAGACGAACTGGAGTCCGTGCAGGCCAGCAAGACGGAGATCGACAAGCTCTCGAAGCAGATCGCCGCCCGCGAGGCCATTCAGATCACCAACGGCCCTGGTCGCCGCACCGCGCCGGAGCCGAGCAACGGCCCCGCCACCGGCCCGCGCCAGACCATCGCCCCGACCCCGCGCAACAGCGACCCGCGCCACGGCTTCCGGAACTTCGGCGAGTTCGCGAAGACCGTGATGGATGCCGGCTCCCGGAATGAGTCCGCGCTCACCCGCATGAGCAACGTCGCGTCCACCTACGGCAACGAAGGTGCTGGTGCCGATGGCGGCTTCCTCGTGCCGCCGGAGTTCCGCCGGTCCATCTGGCAGAAGGTGATGAACGAGGACAACCTTCTGACCCGCTGCGAACAGCTCGTCACCGGCTCCAACAGCATGGTCGTCCCCAAGGACGAAACCACTCCGTGGCAGACCAGCGGCGGCATCCAGGTCTACTGGGAAAGCGAGGCCGCGCAGGCGACCCAGAGCAAGCCGGCCCTGGAGACCACGACCATGCGGCTCAACAAGCTGCTCGGTCTGGTGCCGATCACCGACGAACTCCGCGAGGACGCGCCCGGTCTGGAGAGCTGGCTGAACGCCAAGGCGCCGGCCAAGATGGTTTCGGCCATCAACACCGCCATCGTTTCCGGGAATGGCGTCGGCAAGCCGCTGGGCATCCTGAGTGCTCCGTCGCTGGTCACGGTGGCGAAGGAGAACTCGCAGGCCGCCGACACCATCGTCTTCAACAACATCTCCAAGATCTGGAGCCGGATGTATGCGCCGTGCCGCCGCAACGCGGTGTGGCTCATCAACCAGGACATCGAGCCGCAGCTCGACGCTCTGGCGTTCCCCGGCACCGGCACCGCTGTCCCGGTCTACCTGCCGGCCGGCGGCCTCTCCACCAGCCCGTATGCGACCCTGAAGGGCCGTCCGGTGATCCCGGTGGAGGCGTGCAAGACGCTGGGCGATCTGGGCGATATCATCCTGGTCGATCTGTCGCAGTACTACGCCCTGACCAAGGGTCAGGACATCAAGACCGACGTGTCGATGCACCTGTTCTTCGATCAGGCCATCACCGCCTTCCGGTTCATGTTCCGCGTGACCGGCCAGCCGGCTTGGGGCTCCTCGATCACCCCGCAGAACGGCAACAGCACCCGCTCGTGGGCCGTGGCCCTCGCCGAGCGCGCCTGATGATGCCGGGCGCTCGAAAGGGCGCCCCATCACGGCTGACCAAACACAGAGGAATGAACGATGAACCAGCATTTCCTTGAGAAGACGCAGGTGGTTTCCGGCTTCGTCCCGGTCTCCATGACTTCCGCCCAGACGGGCGACTATGTGAGCCTGAAGGACTATGGCCGGTGCGCCATCGTGTTCTTCGCCGCCGCCGGCACCGCGGGCGACGATCCCACGATCACCCTGACCCAGGCGCAGGACGTTTCCGGAACCGGCGTGAAGGCGCTGAACTTCACTCGCATCGACGTGAAGCAGGGCACGCTCACCAGCGTCGGCACCTTCACCACCGTCACGCAGGCCGCCGGCAACACCTACACCGACGCCACGTCTGCGGAAGTCCAGAAGATCTGGGTCATCGACGTGATGGCCGAAGATCTGGACATCGCCAATGGCTTCGACTGCCTGAAGGCGGCCATTTCGGACGTCGGCACCAACGCGCAGATCGGCTGCATGCTCTACTTCATGCACGAGCCGCGCTATGCGAGCGGCACCCTACCGTCCGCCATCGTCGACTGACCCGGTGCGGGCGCCTGGAAACGGGCGCCCCGCCACGGAGGATGACCAATGCCATTTGCGCTGTTCTCTCAGACCCGCGTCGTTCAGGACGGCACGGGCACGACGTTTGAGGCCGGGCAGACCTACGAACTGCCGCGCGCTTCGGTGGATCGGTGGGTGATCCGCGGCGTTGCGACGGAGGTTGCCCCGCCCGTCTCCGACCCTGTTTCCGATCTCCCTCCCGAAGGCACTGCCGGCGCGAGCGTATCGGACGAATTCGACCCGTTGACTGCCGATGAGGCCGCGCTGCGCGCGTATCTGTCAGCCCATGGCGCCACTCCTCATCACCGGACGGGCGAAGCCAAGCTCCGTGAGATGGCGCTGGAGATCGCAACGCGGGCTGCTGCCGCAACCGAGGGAAGCCAAGATGCCTGATGTCAAAGTCTCTCTTCCGGTTTTGGCTGAACGGTTATTCGGTGCGGCAAAATCGGAGGTGCGTGTTGAGGACGTCCGTTTTGACGCATCGAGCGGGACGGCGATCCTTCGCATCAGTGGAAACGACGTGCCAGACGTGGATTGTGTTTCCGCTATCTGCACGCTGAGAACGACTTGGGACGGCTCTCGGTTCGTGGAGATGGCGTTTCGTCCCGAGGAATGACCATGCGCCCTGGCTGCGACTTCTGGACCCCTGAGCCTGTGTTCTTGGGGCAGGATGTCTACGCCATCGGCGGCGGCCCAAGCCTGCGCGGCTTTGATTTCGGCAGGCTGCGCGGCCGGCGCGTCATCGCCTGCAACGCTGCGGGATACAGCCTGCCGTGGGCTGACGTCCTACTATTCCATGACAACAGCTTCTTTGAGACGAACCGGCCGTTGATAGACGGATGGCCCGGCCTTGCGGTCACCGCATCCAGGGCAGCAAAGGCGGCATCGGACCGGCTGTTGCGAGTGGAATTGGTGGAGCGGCCTGACTTCACGGTCGGCCAGCCGGTTCTGAAGCTCGGGGCATCCAGCGGGCATACCGCTGTGTCCCTTGCCATCGCCATGGGCGCGCGGCGTGTAGTTTTGCTCGGCTACGACATGCGGAAGGTCGACGGAGTGACCCACTGGCACGACCGCTATACCGTGGCCGATGACCCATACAGCGGCGTATTCCGGGACGGCTGGCGCGGCTTCAATGTCGCGGCCCTTGCCGTTGGCGTGGAAGTGCTGAACGCAACGCCCGGATCGGCGCTTGATGAGTTCCGGCGCGTCAATATCGACGACATTCTGAGGAAGCCGACATGCCGACCCTGACCGTCTCCGCTGCCGTCGCTGATCGCTCGCTGGTGACGCTGGCGACGGTCAAGGCCGAACTCGGCATCACGGACACGACGAACGACACGCTGCTCACGCGGTGGATCAAGGAACTGTCCGACAACGTGTGCGAGGTCTGCGCCGTGGCTGCGGACCAGCTCGGGCGCCGCACGTTCCTCACCGAAGCCGTGACGGTCGCTTACCGCTCGTCTGAGGTGCCGGACAGCCTTGACCCGTCCCCGCTGATCCTGCCATGGCGTATCCCCTTCAGCGTCTCCACCGTGACCGTTGACGGCGTGTCCCTGACCGTCGCCGACGACGTGGAGGTGCAGCCGATGGCCGGGCTGCTGTACCGGCTGGACAGCAACGGCGAGCGCACCCGCTGGGAGCGGGGCAGGGTGGTCATCACCGGGTCCGGAGGGTGGGCGCAGGGCGACATGCCCGCAGCACTCTCCAGCGCCGTCACAGACGCCGTGAGGTACAGGTGGTTCGCCCACACCCGCGGTGACCCTCTGCTCCGCAGCATCGACGTGGACGGCGTGGACGAGGTGACCTTCATGGACGCTGGCAAGGTCCAACTGGTCAACGGCCTGCCGGCGGAAGTGGCGTCCCGTCTGGCGCCCTACAGCAACACGGTGATCGCATGACCCCCGCCAGCACCATCGCCCGCTTGGATGCCTCTCTGGCCCGCTCCGGCTCACCTGTGAGTGTCTATCGTGGCGCGGCCTACGTGGAGTGCCAAGCCAAGGTGAAGGGTCTCTCGGCGCAGGAGTTAAGGCCGGGGAGCACGAGCGGGCAGGGCACGTTCCGCGCGATCCTATCCCCCACAGCCTTCACCGCCGATGGGGCCGCTGTGACGCTGCCCCTCAAGATCAACGATGCCGTCCTGTTCAACGGTATGCAGCGGAAAATCACCTACGTCTGGCCCGTCATGATGGGCGGGCAGGTGGTCAGGATCGAAGCCGACTTTATGGGGTGACGTATGGCCGCTACGCCCATCGCCAACTTCCGCCAGCAAATCGCGCTGGTGAAACAGGCGACGATATCGCCAGAGGCGTTCCGGAAGATCCACGCTGAGACGGCCATGAAGGCAATCGCCGACCTGGAGGCGAGGCAGGGCGTCTATCCGCGAACCACGGTGGTCGATGGCCGGCGCGATGCTGACGAAGGCTCTGTCAGGTACGGCGGCGTGATCGAGTACGACATCAGCCCGATTGGCGATGTGCTGGACGCCATCTTCGAGGAGCTTCTACGCGCTTCGCCTGTCGGTCCTGGCAAAGACGGCCACTACAAGGACGCTCACCACCTCTACATCGACGGTGTGCGCCATGAGGTCGGGCAGGGCGGCCAACCTATTGAGGTTCAGCCGGGCCAGACGGCAATCTTCCTGAACTCGAAGCCCTATGCCCGGAAGATCGAAGGCGGCATCAAGAGCAGGGCCGGCGAGAAGACGGAGCGGCGCCCCGGCTTGTCCGCGCAGGCACCGAACGGCGTCTATGAGATCACCGCCCGCGCCATGAAGCGGCGCTTCTCGAATTACCCGGTCAAGATCAGCTTCGATTACCGCGGGTTCGTCGGTGGCGAGTTCATCGGCGGGAAGGCTGGCAACAAGTCGCGCGACCGCTGGCCCTGCATTGTGGTGGAGGTGGATTGATGATCGTCCCTATTGAAGCGGCGTTCGAGGAGGCGCTAGGGGCGGTGGCAACCTTCCCCGTCCGCTGGCCCAACGGCGTCTGGCCGAGCGGAACCAGCACGTCAGATGGCGATATGCCGGTGACGAATGATGGGGTGCCCGTCCCGGCCATTGAGGCTGAAATAATCTCCGGCCGGGACGAAACGATGCCAGTCGGAAAAGACAGCGAGGGGAAGCGATCTCACCGCTTGATGGGGATGGCCCGCTTTTATCTGTCGGTCGGGCAGGGCACGGGAAGGTCTGTCATCAACGCAGAAGTTGATGCGCTGATCGCCGCTTTCGACCGCCTGACCATGATCGACAACCGGCCTGATGGCGAACGCCTCGTCACCGAAGACCCGCGGGTTGATGACGACGTTGCCGGGTACGAGGAAGGCAACCGCTATGTGCGGGTTGTCACCGTGCCGTGGCTCTACCTCTACCGGACGGAGCAGAAATGAACACGTTCCTTGTGGTCGGATCAGCGGCCTGTGTCTGGGATGATCTTGCTGCATGGGGAGGTCGCCCGGCCAAGGTCATCGCCGTCAACCGGATGATCGGCGCGTACAAGGGGCGCCTGTGGGCCGGGGCGACGCTTCACCATGAGCAGGCGGAGGAGTTCCGGGCGTCCCGCCCCGGTAAGTGGCCGCTGTTCGCCCCAGAGCAGGCCGCAGGCGTTAGCAAGACATTCCCGAAGCGGGACCAATGGAACGGCACCAGCGCCCTCTACGCTGTCCGGATCGCCCTGGAACATGGCGCTGATCGTGTCGTGGTGGCTGGGGCGCCGCTGGATGATGGGCCGCACTTCTATGAGTCTGACTCCCTGCGTCGGTGGCTGGCCCAATACCGCATGGGGTGGACGAAACACATGCCGCAGATCAAAGACCGCGTGCGGTCAATGTCTGGTTGGACGCGAGAAGCAC
Source organism: Azospirillum himalayense (assembly GCF_042657465.1). Lineage (NCBI taxonomy): Bacteria > Pseudomonadati > Pseudomonadota > Alphaproteobacteria > Rhodospirillales > Azospirillaceae > Azospirillum > Azospirillum himalayense. The sequence goes on from NZ_JBHSLC010000002.1 coordinate 38,226, forward strand.
TCGGCCATCCCTTCGAAGGTGACTGGCTGAACGACTAACCAGAGAAGTTCCAACTTTACTCTGCCCGGATGGTCTGGGCGGAGCCCTTGCCGCTGTCTGCGCGGCGTTCATCACTAGGAGTAGATCATGACCGCACAAACCAGCGCGGGCTACACTTTGTCCATCGGCACCACTGCCACCAACCCCAGCGGCGACACCTACACGCTGATCGGCGAGGTGACGAACGTCTCGGCTTTCGGCAAGTCCTACCAGGAAGTCACTCACAACCCGGTGGCGAACCGCGAGACGCAGAAGTTCAAGGGCGCCTACAACAGCGGAACGATGACCATCGATCTCGCGATGGACGTGGGCGATGCCGGCCAGGAGGACGTTCTGACCGCTCTGGACAGCGACTCCCTCTACAACTTCCGCCTGGAATACAACGACAGCGAGGGCTCCCACGGGTCCTACCGGCGTTTCAAGGCGAGGGTCATGACCTACACCGAGAACCCTGGTCAGGTGAACAACGTCGTCACCGCGCAAATCCAGCTCGGCATCCAGGGCGCCATCACCCGCGTGGCGGCGGCCTAATAAGCTCTCTCGCGCGAGAGCGGGCGGCGCTGCTGTCGGGGCGGCGTCGCCCAACCTACCCGACACCCCGACACCCCATTCACAAAGGAACCCCGACATGTACGAGAACGACATCACCGAGACCACCGAAGCTGTGACCGTCGCCGCCCAGAAGTTTGAGGACATCGGCGATCTGGCCGACCTGTCCTACAGCGAGACGCTGGAATACCGCGTTCGCCACCCGGTTTCGGGCGCCGAAACGACGTGGGTGTGGAAGCTGGCTGGGCCGGCTCACCCGGTCACGCTGGAACTGGACGAGGCCACGGCCAAGCGCAACCGCGATGAAGAGTCGAAGCGGCAGGCGGAGAACATCGCCCGCATCAAGGCCAACAAGCCGCCGCTGCCGGACAACCGCACCATCGCCGATTTGCGGGAGCGCAACGTCGCCTATGTCGCTACCCGCGTTCTGGGCTTCAGCCCCGTGAAGCTGGACGGCGCCCTGATCGAGTTCTCGCCTGACATGGCGAAGAAGCTCCTCGCCGACCCGGCCAAGGAATGGCTGTTCAACCAGATCGTCGGGGCGGTGAACGCGAAGGAGGGTTTTATCAAGAGCTTCGCGGCGATCTCCTGAGGCACGCGGAGTATCAATTCAGGCTCGCTCACACGTCCGACAAAAAGAAGGTCAGTGAGCGAGACCTTCTGACGAGGCAGTTGGACCGGGCTGATCCGGCAGCGCGGCACAAGATTGAGCGTCGCTTGGAAGGCCCGGTTTTCCCATCCGTTCTGGGCTATCTGTGGAACTGGTTCCATGAGCTATCGGATGCTCGGGCATCCGGTGGCATGGGGCCTTGCTGCATAACCTACCAGGACATAGCGGCATGGTCCCGGCTGTCCGGGCACAAGCCGTCCCCTTGGGACGTGGCAGTCCTTCGGGATCTGGACCGGCTGTGGATGTCCATCATCCCGAACCCGGAAGCCACAAGCAACCCTCCGACCACCGATGACGGCGAAATTGACAGCGTGGAACTTCGGGGCAGGCTGGAGCGGGCGTTCGATCTATTCGGATAGGCCGCCTTGATGGGCGGCCTCACGCCAGCTTCCAGCCCCGACGAAGGTACGACTTTTCAATTAGCGGGACCATTGCCAGCCCCCATGATGCGGAGCCGATCACGTAGCACAGGATCACTGCCGCGACATTCCCGCCCGATGCCGTCGCCATTGTGAGGAACGCCAACAACGGTCCGCCGATGACAAGCGTCAGGAGGGCAGCAAACCACGCGCGGACATAGACGAGGTAGAGCGGGCCGAGAAGGGCGGTGAGGATCACCGATCCAACGCCGACTGTCTCGGTGTAGCCCGCGTTCATCGGGTGAATAAAGGTTGTCATGGCGTCCCCCGTCACGAAAAAGGCGCGAATTGTGGCGCGTCTATCCGAAAGAGTCGACTCTTAGCATTCGAACCATATAGGCGCCCGGTCAATCTGCGGCGCCTTTTTCTATGGAGAGCGCCCGATGGCGACCGATACGCGCGAAATCGTCACAATCCTGACCATCGACGCCCGTCAGGCTGAGCATGGCGCGCGCCAGTTCGCCGCGGCTCTCGAAAATACGGCCAAGAGTTCTGACGACCTGGCGCAGGCCGTCGCCCGTGGGGAGCGGACGCTTGATGCGTCGGCGAAGGTCACGCGTCGGAACGCCCAGGAGCTTGAGAACCTTCTGCGCGCCTTCGACCCGCTGTACGGTGCCAATCAGCGTCTCGCGGAGTCGCAGCAGAAGCTTGCCCGCGCCGCGGAAACCGTGGATGCGCAGTTCCGAAAGGGTCTGATCACCGATCAGCAGCGCGTGGAGCGCATGACCCTACTCACGGGTCGCTCGGCTGAACTGACCAAGATCACGGACGATCTGTCGAAAGGCCTGATCAATCACGAGACGGCTCAGATCCGCTCGGCGAAGGTCATGGCGACGCACACGCAGGCCGCCGGCCAGTTGACGAATGCGCTCGGCCTTACTCGGGCGCAGATGCAGGCGTTGAGCCCGCAGATCAACGACGTCGTGTCCGGTCTGATCATGGGCCAACAGCCCATGCAGATTTTCACACAGCAATCTGGCCAAATAGTCCAGGCGCTGCAGGCTGGCGGCGCCGAAATGCCGAAGGTCAGGATGTCCGCTGTTGCCATGGCGGGGGCGTTCGGCATCGCTGCGGCGGGAGCCGCGGTGCTCGTGTCTCGACTGATTAGCATCAGCAGCGAAGGTCGGCGTCTCGACGGCATCATGCGGACGCTGAACCCTGGACTGTCTGCTACGGCAGATCAGTTGCGCCAGATCGCCTTTCAGGTGGCGGATGAGCAGGGCGTATCGCGCGCAGATGTCATGGCCGCGCTTGAGGTCGCGATCAAGAACACCCGTATCCAGTCCACGGCACTGTTGAAGGATATTTCCGAGCTAAGCGTCAACATTTCGTCCGTCATGGGCGGAGAGGCGTCGGAATGGGCCGCGAAGCTTAGCGAAGCAGCGAAGACGGGAGCGGCAGGGTTCAGTGAACTGGCTAGCCAACTTCCCGGCATCAAGGCTGACACGTTGGCCGCGGCGCGTGCTGCCGAGCAGCAAGGCGACCGCATGAAGGCACTCGGCCTGATCATGGGCGACCTTCAGCAGCGTTGGAATGGGGCTTCGCGCTCCATGAAGAACGACTTCTCCGAAGCCATGCGCGACATGTGGAACTCGTGGGACCAGTTCGTCGAGAGGTGGACTAAGGATCCGCGAGTGGCGACAGGTGCGAAGATCGTCGCACAGATGATCAAGTGGGTCACGCCGGACACCCAGAACGAGGCGCGCGCAAAGGAGATGGCGAGCGTCCTGGAGGCGCTTGACCTGAAGACGGCGCAATTGCAATCCGCCGTGGAAAAGGGGCAATCCGGACCCGGTGTGGAAATGCTCCGGCGGCAGGTTGCGGAACTTCAGGGGCAATATTATGCCTTGGCGCAGGCCGCTGAAGAAGCCAACAAGGCCACCAAGGGTGTTGGCGGCAATGGAGCGGCAGGCGGAACAGCGACTCCATCTGGCGCGCAACCGCCGGGTATGTCTGAGGCGGAAAAGGACCGTATAAACCGCGCGCAGGAAGCAACGGATCGTTGGGCCGAGGCGATGCGAAAGACGGGCGCCGCTCGTCAGGTCGCGGTTTCCGGTGTCGAGGCGTACAACGCCGCTATCGAGCGAGGGGCAACCAAAGAGGTTGCGAGAGCCGAGCGCTTGGAGGCCGAGCGTCGCGCCCAAATCGGGCTTTCGGCCAGCATCGCCGATGCCAACATCCAACTGTCGGCAAGCGCTCAGTATACGCTGGCTTCCGCATCCGCCTATCTCCAGGCTGGTGAGGCGGCAGGCGCGTATGCCGAAGCCTTGCGGCAGGCGAAGCAGGAGGAGCTTTCCACGGGCGTCAACGCCGACACCCGCGCGAAGCAACTCATGGCGGAGAAGGCGGCGCAGACGGCTCTTGCCGGTGCGCAGCAGGTTCCGGCTCTGGAGCGTGAAGCCGAAGCTCGCCAGAAGGTCGCCGCGGCGGCCATGCAGGGTGTGCAGGCTCAGCAGGCGGCGGAACTGGCCTACAAGATCGAGCAAGCCACGCTACAGGAGCGTCTTGCGCTGGTGAACGCCAACGCCGAGACGGAAACGGTCCTCCTCGACGTGATCGCCCGGAAGACCCAGGCCATCACGGAGGAAGACGCGGCGGCGCGGAAGCTGGCGGCGGCTGGGATGCTGCAACAGCAGCGTGACCAGCTCGTGGTGGGGCAGAAGCAGCTTGATCTGATGTGGGCCTCCGCCGAAGTCCGCGCCTTGGAGATGGCCCGGACGCAGGCGCTTATCGACCTGCGCAACCGGAATATCGATGCCACGTCGGCGGAGGGCGCGGCCTACCTCGCCAATGCCGAAGCCCTGGCCCGTCAAGGGCTGGAGATCGACCGCTCTGCGCAGGCTTACCAGGAGCTTGAGCGGTTCGGAGACCAGGCGCTTTCGTCTGTCGTGGACGCCACGGTGAAGGGAGAAGACGCCACCAAATCCTGGAGGAACACCATCAAGGGTCTGGGGGCGGAGTTCCAAACCCTTGCCCTGCGGATGATGGCGATCAACCCCATCAAGAACGCTGTGTTCGGGACAAACCTTGCCACGTTCGGGAGTTTCTTCGGTGGGGGAGCGGCCAACCAGAACGCCCAATCGGGCGGCATGGGCGGCGCTGGGAACCTGCTGTCCGGGGCTTCCGGCCTGAACACCCTGTCCGGTGGCGGCTTGATGGACAAGCTGTTCCCCGGCGGGGGCTTCAGCCTGACCAGTTCCATCGACTCCTTCGGTATGGGGATGGGCTTCGGGCCGGGGACCAACTTCGTCGGGCCGATGCTTCCGGGTACCCAGGGCATCTTCGGCGGGGCCAGCCTGTCGCAGTTCTTGGGCGGTGCTGGTCTTGGTTTCGGGGCCGGCTCGCTGCTGAACAGCCTTGTCGGCGGGAATGCCGTGGGCGGCACGGTCGGTTCCGGTGTCGGCGGTTTGGCCGGTGCGGCTATCGGCTCCATCGTGCCGGGCGTCGGGACGCTTCTCGGTGGCCTGATCGGCGGTGCTGGTGGCGGCTTACTCGGCGGCCTGTTCGGGAACAACAAGCCCTCCAACATGGAGGGCAACGTGTCGCTCGACTTCGCTTCCGGGAAGGCCACGGTTGGCGGCCAGACCGGCAGCAAGTACAGCCAGGAGAACCGGGACGCCGCGTCTGCGCTTGGTGGGCAGGTTCAGCAGCTTGCCGCCACGCTAGAAGCTCTGTTGCCCGGCATTCAGATCGCCGGAAAGGGGCTTGTCGCGGTCGGCTCTCGGGATGGTCTCCGGGCTGAGTACGGCGGGGAGAAGGCGGAGTTCGGAAAGGAGGATGCCGCCGGTCTCGTGCAGTGGTTCACGAAGCAGTTCGCCGAGGACATGCGGGACGGCTTCGAGAAGGGCGGCCTGACGGAACAGGTTGCCGGGAACCTGCAACTGGTGCTCGACAAGGGCATCACAGGCTCGGTCGAACAGTTCATCGCGGACCTGCAGCTTGCGGCGACCGACTTCGCCAAGGTCTTCGACATGCTCGGCAAGGCGCAGCCGGACCAGACGGCCACGACTGTCCAGGCGGCGGCGCAGAGCTTCATCGCAACGCGTGACGCGGCGGAGAAACTGGGCCTCTCCGTGACCGGACTGGCGGACAGCTTCCGGGCCGGCGCCGACCGCATCCTTGACGCCGGCATTCGAGCGGCGCAGGGGTTCGATGGCGTCGACCGGGCGATGTCGATCAACGCCACGTTCGCGGCCAACGCAACGGCGATGTTGGCCGCTGGTCAGTCGCCGGACAAAGCAATCAAGCTGTACGGCGCCCAGATGAGCGCGCTCGTCAACAGCTTGGACGTCAAGCACCTTGAGGCCATGGCGGAGGCCCTTAAGGGCATTGACGACGTGGCTGTGGCTTTCGCGACCGAAAGGAAGCGTCAGCTTGAGCAGGCGGCGCTTGACACCTACGAGGTCGACGCTGCGGCGCGCATCCGGGCGGCAAATCTCGCTCTTGGGCAGATCACCCAGGACCAGTACGACCGGATGGAGGCCGAGACCAAATGGGCAAGTGAGCTTAAAGACGCGTCAACCGACGCTATGCGCGCACGTATCCTAGAGGTCCAGGCCATCGAGAAGCAGGCCCTAGCGTCTCAGCAGGCCGCCAAAGCGGCGCAGGCCAATGCCGAGGCGCAGAAGGCTTTTGCCTCTGCGTCCACGTCGACCCGGTCCTACCTCCTGTCCCTCCTGACCGGAGAGGCCGGCGGCCTGTCTGCCCAGGACCGGTACGCCAACGCTCGAAGCGAGTACGCCTCAGCGTCGGCGGCTATCGGCTCCCAGGCGACGGCGGAGCAGCTTGCCCGCCAGACGGAGGCCGCGAAGGCTCTCGTCGACGCGTCGCGAGCGGTCAACGGCAGCACCACGGCCTACTTCCTGGATCTGGCGGACATCACTGGGGACCTCGCCAAATCGGCGCAGCTCACTCCGGACGATCCGGTGGTCAAGGCGATCAACGACCTCAAGGCATCGGTCGATGGTCTCGGCGGCGGGATCAGGGTCACGATATCTGGCGCATTGAGGGCTGAACTTGAGGATCAGCTTCGCCGGATCGTCTCTGTCGGCTTTGACCAAACGTCGCTGGACAACCTGCCGAAGCTGCAGCAGGACATCATCAAGGGTACGCTGCCTCCGCTCCGGCAAATCGCCACCATCTCGGCTGATCCGGCTTACTGGTCGTCCCTGTCGGACCTCCAAAAGCGGATCATTTCCGGGACGCTGGACCCGGTCACGCAAGCCGTGTCCGTCGCCTACGACACGGCGAAATGGGAAGCGCTGACGCCGTTGCAGAAACAAATACTGACCGACACTCTTCCGGGTGCCGTTCAGGGTGTTTCTGTGGCCTACGACACGGCGAAGTGGAGTGCTCTGACCGATCTGCAAAAGCAAATCATCACGAACACTCTTCCGGGGGCGACGCAGGCGATCAGCGTCGTTTACGATACTGCCAAGTGGGCATCCCTCACGGACCTTCAGCGGCAGATTATCACTGGAACTCTTCCGGGAGCGAGCCAAGCTCTGTCAATCGTCTACGATGCGGAGAAGTGGAACGCGCTGACTGATCTGCAAAAGCGGCTGATCACAAACAACCTCGAAGCGACCAACATCGCAATAGCGTTGTCCTACGATCAGGCCGCCTGGGGAGCGCTGAGCAGTCGTCAAAAGGAGATCATCGCGGGGACTGTCGAACCCCTGGATATCCTGACGAAGCTCAGCACAATGGACGTGAGCAACATTTCTGTTGAGCAACAGAAGTTGTTGTTCGGTGCCGCCGACGAATACACGCGCGTGTTGAAGTTGGGGTTGGAGAACAAGGGCACGTTCACCAAAGACCAGATGGACATTATCAATGCTCAGACTGGCACCATCGACCGCACCATCAACAGCATCCTCGGCGGAGCAACATCCCTAAGCCAGGATCAGCGCAACATCCTGACCGCCACAAGCGGAACGGTTGATCGGTATCTGAACAACTGGATCACCAACGATGTGACGGAGACCGTGACGAGCACCGCCATGCGCGACCTGACGACAGGTTTTCAGGTCGTGCAGCTCCAGACCACCAGCATGATCATCCGGCAGTTGGACGAGTTGGCGAGGCAGGCGTTCGTCAACACCGCGGCCATCGTGCAGGCGATCACGGGAACGCAGTGGGGTGCCGAGGCCGTCGCCGCGTTGGCGGCTGCCCCGCGCCCGACCGTGCTGACGACCGGCGACGCACTGTATCTGACCCGGTACGGAGACGTTGCCGATTGGTGGAGCAGCAACCCGGCAAACTCTCCGCTGTCCCACTATACGCAGTGGGGCGCCGGGCAGGGGCGGACCTGGGAGCGTGGGTATGCTGACGGCGGCGTGGTCGGAAACGGTCTGCCCGGCGTCGATAGCGTGGCTGCGCGGTACCGTGATGGGAGCCTCATCGGCCTTGCCGGTGGGGAGTACGTGACCCCAACGGCTGGGGTGACGGGCGAGACCAAGCCCATGCTGGACTACATCCGCCAGCATCGGGCGCTCCCGTCCATGCGGCCCATGGTCATGCCGGCGGCCAACAGCAACCGTGGCCCGTCAAACGGGGAAGTGGTCGCAGCGGTCAACCGCCTGATCGCGGTGGTCGAGGCGTCCAACCGCGAGAACACGACGATGATCCAGAAGCAAGCGCTGATGGAGGACGCCGGCCTGAAGGCCCAGACGGCGGCGCTCACCACGGCGATCACTAGGACAAAGTCTAAGCAAGCCGCAAGCGCGGCCTAATCCACCACTCAGTCACGAGGTGAATAATGACCGACGCTTACGGCGGCGTTGGCGGATCGGCTATTGCTGAGTACGCCATCGCCGAGGCGGGGGGCGGCGCCCCCTCGCTCTTAGACCTTCTCCAGTCTGGCGACTATGCCACGGTGGTCGTTCAGGAAATGCGGTCGGCCGGCTCGTCGCTGGTCTACCGAATGTACCTGTCGGATCGTGTGTGGACGACGCTTCCCACGGACACCCTGCCCAGCATGACGCTGGGTGGGGAGATCGACGCGGGACCGCTCGTCAAATCGACGGTGAGCTTTGGTCCGGGCGCGCAGAACAACGGGGAGCAGTCGGGGAGCATCGACCTGATCATCTCCCCTGATGGCGTCCCTGTGGAGACGGTTGGATACGGCGTGACCTATCAGGGCCTCACCCGCATCCGCCGCGAGAAGGTGGTGGGGGGCTGGTCCACAAAGATCATGGTCGGCGATCCCGCCTATGGCCTAGACAGCTTCACAACGGTCTGGCAGGGCGTCGGCGAGGATCTGACCGCGGACGGCGTGACCAAGGCGACGCTCACCTATCGTGACAACCGGGCGGCACTGTCCCGCGGAGTCTTGACGCCGTTTGCCGGTACCGGCGGCGCTGAGGGTACGGCGGAGATGGCCGGCAAGCTCAAGCCCCGCCACTACGGCGCGCCGAAGAACGTCAGCCCTGTGCTGATCGACCCCACGCTTAACATCTACTGCGTGAGCGATATGGCGGCCTCTGTGGCGCTCCCAGCGGCCTACGATGGAGCGAAGGCGTTGACCGTGGACAGCGCGTCGCTCACCACCTATGCGGCCCTGGCGTCGCACAGCGTGGCTTCCGGATCATGGGCGCAGGCCCGCGTGTCGGGCGTGGGGACCTTCGTCAAGCTCAGGGCCGCTCCGACCAAGCGACTGACGGTGGACTTCGCCGATGTCCAGACGGTGCCGGCGATCATCCGTGCGGTTCTTGAGGCTGCCGGGGTGGCGTCCGGCTCCATCATCATCGAGACGGAAGGCTATCCCTTCGGTAGCGGCACGGATCATTCGGCCAAGTGGCAGGAAGTTCAGGGCGTCATCCAGGACGACGCCGCGGGCTATTGCTATATCTCTGACCAAGCGACGCCCAACGACATCGTGGACAGCCTGTGCAAGGGGATCGGCTGGTCACGGTATCTCGACGCCTTCGGGAATGAGCGCTTCACGTCGCCGGACTACACGCTCGGCGACGGGGCGGTGCCCGAAGTGGACTTCACCGTCCTCTCCACGGGCGACGCCGAGACCGTGACAAACTCGGACGGCTCGTCCTATCTCGCGTTTGCCGGTGGCGACATCCTGACCATGCGCGAGTTGGATTTGCCGGGCTCCATGTGGCCGCCTAACGGCCGGGAAAGGCTCATGGCGAACAAGAACCACACGCTGATGTCGGAAAATGACGTGCTGTCCGGCGCCTCCGACGCGATGCGTCAGTACGTCCAGAAGGCCGGCGACGAAGCGACGGTGGAAAGCCCGTCTGACATCTTCGCCGCTCTCAAGACAGCTGTCGATCCTGAAGCGCTCGACACGCACATCGTGGACAAAGCCTACCTGACGACGCTTGGTGAATGGCTGCTGATCACGTCGTCGCTGTCGGATGGACGGGGTGCGCCGGACCTTTTCCTGACCAAGCGGCAGATTTTCGAGGTCGTCTTGCCGATGGCCTTCTTTGCGAAGCTCCAGCCGTTCGGCGTCGTCAAATTTCACCACCCGACATTCTACGGCGATGCTGGCGTGGATGTGATCGGGCAGTCAATGCCGGTGGAGTGGAATTGGGAAGCCCGCACGATCACCCTCTACGTCTACGGACAGGCCCAGCAGTACAGCAGCCTGTGGGTGGCAGAAACCCAGGGGTCGGCGCCGGGGACCAGTCTGGCCGGCGCGTCAGGGTCGGCACAGGTCGGTGACGTGGCCTACGTGTCATGCTCCACCCGTGCGAGCGTGGCGGTGCTTGACATGTCCACGCCGTCCGCCCCCGCGTGGGTGACGGAGGTGCGCGGCCCCTCTCCGGGGACCAGCTTGTCCGGCGCTGCCGACGTCTTGGTCTCTGGCGGCTATGCCTTCGTCCCCTGCGTGGCGCGCGCCAGCCTTGCCATTATGGACGCCTCTACGCCCTCGTCTCCGTCGTGGCTGGCGGAAATCCAGGGTCCGGTTCCGGGGACCAGTCTGTTGCTCGCCAAGAAGGTCGTGAAAATTGGGTCGTATGCCTACGTCCTCCGCGATCTGGCAAACCCCGGCATCGCCGTCATCAATGTGTCCGCTCCTGCATCGCCAACATGGGTCACTCAGATCACTGAGGCAACGCTTGGCATTTCCACCTTCTATCCGACGTGCATGGCGGCGTATGGCTCCCACCTGATCGTCGGCGACGATAACGGTCTGCTGCGCGTCATCGACGTGTCCACACCGTCCTCTCCGACGCTCACCGGGTCGTCTCCTGCCGGGAGTGCATACGAACCCATGGCAGTTGCCATCTATGGCTCCAGCGCCTTCGTGTCCTGCGGCAATGGAAACAGTGGCGCGACCCCAGGGAACATCACGACCTTCGACCTCAGCACCCTTTCGGCCCCCGCACTCGTCAAAGTGACGCCGCTGTCTGTTGGGGGTGTCCCGGTGGTTACTATAGGCGACGCTATAGTTGAGGGCTTCTATCTCTACACCCGCAGCTACGACGCGCCGGCTTTGTTCGTTCTCGACGTGTCCACGCCGTCATCTCCGACTGTCGTCGCCACCGTCACCGGGCCAGACCCGTCTCTCAGCCTATTTGGCACGGGATATTTGTCCTACGGGGGTGCGGGCGTCCTGTGCCCTACTGACATCAACAGCGTGGCAGTCGTCGCATGAGCTACCTGATGCTTGCCGCCTACGGCAATGCCACCCGGAGGGTGCCTCTGGCATCCTCCGGGTGCACCAACCCGCAAAATCTGGCGTCTGCCGTCATCGGCAAGAAGGCCAGCTTCCCGACCGGCGCGAGCGTGCTGGATTTCGCCATCCCGGGCGCCACCACCGTCCGGGCGCTCGCCCTCAACGGCTTGGTCAACACGGCATCCGGCACCCACACGGCGAAATTCGACCTGTCGGCGAACACCCCCGGTGGGACGGACATCCTGACCACGACCAAGACGCTATCCACTGTGGACGGGTACGGCGGCCTGTGCTGCTGGGACCTGGGGCAGGACTACACGGGCGTCCGGTACGTCCGAGTGACCTTTACCGGCGTATCGGAAGTCGGGTTGGTGTGGGCTTCCCCGGCGTGGGCGATGACCTACGGCCCGACCAGCTACAACGAGAAGCGGTCAGACCTGTCCACCGTGACGACTGGCGAGTTGTCCGGCGTCAAGACCTTCGCCAAGCGCCCACGGCAGCGCGTGGCGTCCTTCGCGCTCGATGCGGTCATGCTGACGGAGTACAGCGCCGCGGACACGCTAGACCTCGTGTCCGGCACCACGGAACAGGTTTTGGTGATCTGGGACCCGCCTGGGCAGGGCGTGAGCCGCGCCCCCATCATGGGCACCATGGACGAGGTGCCGACCATGACACTCCCCGACCCGGCCCGGTGGACCACCGCGTGGTCGGTTACCCAATCCCTCTGAGGTGAACGATGGCTCACAGGCATTTTGATCTGGTCGCTCAGTACACTGAGACGACCGGAACGGGCACCTATACCCTGACGACGGCGGTTGCCAACCGGCGGACCTTTGGGGCTGTGCTGTCCAACGGCGACACGACCGACTACAAGGTGGAAGGGGTGGACAACGCCGGCAATACGGCGTGGGAAGTCGGGACGGGCACCTATGCCACCTCCGGAACAACCCTGGCCCGCACCACGATACGCTCCAGCTCCACAGGATCGGCGATCAATTGGGGCGCCGGGGTCAAGACCGTGACCATGGTGCAGGCGGCCTATGGCCTTGTCACCAAGGGGGCATCAGGATCCAGCGTCGACCTGGGGTCGGCGACCCTCTCGACAAGCGGCGCCGTCACTGGTGGATCCTACGCATTCTCCGGAGACACCAATACCGGCATTTTCTCCACGGGCGCCGACACACTGGCCCTGGAGACAGGCGGGTCGCAGCGCCTCGTGGTTGACTCGTCTGGTCACGTCATCATTGCGCACACCGCCTCCTTGTCCGGGGCGTTCAGCGCCGCTGCGCGCCTACAGATCATCCAGGATGGCAACCCGTCAGCGACGTTCTGGCGCTTCAACGCCGCCAACAGCGGCGGCCCGTACATATTCTTCGAGCGCTCGCGCAGTTCGACCACCGGGACAAACACGCTGGTTCAAAATGGTGACGGGATTGGTCAGATTGCCTTCAACGGCGCCGATGGATCAGCCTATCAGCGCGCGGCCCTATTCGTGGTTGAAGTCGATGGCACAGCGGCGTCTGGAAGTATGCCAGGGCGGATTATCTTCTACACCACTCCGAGCGGGTCAACGACCCCTGTCGAGCGGATGCGCATCGACAATGCTGGGGCCGTCCGCGTCCCGAGCGTAGGGACGACTGCGAGCGCCGGAAACGCCTACCTCGACAATGCGGCAAGCAACAACCTCCTGCGCTCCACGTCGTCCATGCGCTACAAGACGGACGCCGAGCCTATCGACATTGAGATCGTCCGGGAGATCGGGCCGAAGCTCCTTGACGCCATGATCTGGTACCGCAGCTTGGCCCCAGCGGATCGACCGGGCTGGAGCTGGTACGGCATGGGCGCGGAGATGGTCGCCGCCATCGACCCTCGCTTGGTGCACTGGACCTATCCGGCGGACGCCTACGAGGACGTCGTGACCGGCACGGAGGAGGATGACGTGCCGGTGCTGGAGGAGGTCGAGGAGGTCGGTCAGGAGATCGTGCTGGAGGAGGGGAGGGCCGTCCTGCGCACGGTCGCGCGCCCCATCCACCGGCAGATCGTCGACCTCCTGCCCGTCGTCACGGAGGAGGGGCATCCCGTCACGGATGAAGCTGGTAGGCCGCTACACCACCCCATCCCGCGTGTCCAAAAGGTCTCTCGGGAGGTGACGGAGCGGCGGCTTAAGGACGGCGCTCAGATGATCCCCGATGGCGTCCAGTACGAGCGCGTGGCGCTGATCCTCTCCCTGTATCTGGCGGACAAGATCGGCGCCGCCTGACCCCGCGACAAAACTCCCAACCCGACCACCCCGGCGCCCGCGAGGCGCCTTTCGCATATCTGGAGGACCCCATGACCGCAGAGCTTCCGCCCGCGGCGCTTGATCTCGTGCGCAATTTCGAAGGGCAATACCTGAAGGCGTATCTGTGCCCGGCGGGTGTGCCGACCATCGGCTACGGTCACACCGCGGGCGTGCAGATGGGGCAGATCATCACCGCCGCACAGGCAGACACCTTCCTGCGCGTCGATATGGCCGCTGCAGCATCCCAGGTGGACAAGCTGGTCAAGGTGCCGCTCACATCGAACCAGCGGGGCGCGCTCGCCTCGTTCGTGTTCAACCTGGGAGCCGGGAGCCTTCAGCAATCCACGCTGCTGAAGCTGCTGAACCAGCGCGACTATGCCGGGGCGGCGGACCAGTTCCCCCGCTGGGTCTACGCCACCGTCAACGGGGTGAAGACGGAGCTTCCGGGGCTGGTGAAGCGTCGGGCAGCGGAGCGCGCGCTTTTCCTGACGCCCTGACCCGATATGGGAATTCCCATATCGCCCACCCCAGCCCGCCCGGCACACCGCTCGGCGGGCTTTTTCACACCTGAAAGGAGGCATCCATGAAGTACTTCCTCGACCGCCTATCCGAACCATCCACATGGCGCGGCTTCGTGCTGATCGCCACGGCCTTGGGGCTGAAGCTCGCCCCCGACATGCAAGAGGCCATCATCGCCGCTGGTGTGGCTGTGGCTGGCCTAATCGACACGGCGAAGAAGGGGTGAGGCCCCCCTGAATGACAACGGGCGGCCCTGGCAAGCCGCCCGCGTCCATACCCATCCAAATGCAGGGGCATTGTAGCCGGAGCGTGGCGCCGGGGCTACATCCCCATGATCCGCCGGTATTCATCGTCGAGCGGAGTGGCCTTTTCCCGCCACACGCCGCGCCAGTCCGTCCGGTCCTTGTTGCTTTTCCCAAGGTTACAGGCGGCGCACAGGATCTGACAGTTGGTGAACTCCAGTTCCAAATCCGGGAAGCGACTGCGCGGCTTGATGTGGTCAACGTGCATCACGGCGCCGTCCTGTGGCGTTGCCCCGCAGCACATGCACCGCGCTCCGTGCTTCTGGAGAGCCTTGTAGCGCAGTTCCTTCCATTCCCGGCTGTTGTAGAAGTCCGGGCCCGGCGGAACCTGTCTCTTCGCTCGGACCTTCTTCTTGTGGCCGTTGGCCGCGATGTCGTCCGCCTTGGCCTTCTTGACAGCCTCCTTGTCGAGCTTGGGAAGGCCCTTCCCGCTGATCTTCATGGGGCGACCCATGTAGGTGACAAGAGGGGGCTTCTGGTCCGCCGGAAGGCCGTCGAAATACTTGATGAACGCCCGTTTCCCATCGTCGGGAACGCAGTGCTTGAACATGTCCCTGAGGGGCTGCGGAAGCTGCTCAGATGCGTGGAGAAGGCGACCAACAGCGCTCGCCTTTGGTGGGGATGTGAAGCGGCGCCCGTGGACGTAGAGCCATGATATGGCCCGAGACAGGAAGTTCCAACTTAACGCCGCAGGCCCCATGTTGCTCTCCTATATCCTTGGTCAGTGCTGGCCCTAGCTTCGCTGGGCTGCTCAGTGTCTAGTGCGTTCGGTGGGAAGGTTCCTGTTTTCAGACACAGTCCCACACTCCCGGCCGAAGCCAGGGTGTGGGCAGCCTGAAAAGCGGTGCGTCCGTATGGGTCCCGGCACCCGCCCCCAGACAGAACCGGCTTGCACCCCGGTCCTTCAGTGTGACTGTGACGAGACGCCTTGCGGCGCGCCCTCGTCTCCGATCCTACGGCCCACACTCCCCCTTGCGGGTTCGCCCAACCGTTTGGCTTCGCCGGAACTCCCCCTGGTAGCCCGCTCGCTGCACACGCCAGAGCGTTAACCGTCCCGCATGCAGCGTGGAAGGAAACATCCAGAAAAGGGGATGGAATACGGATGGAGAGTTGACCGGGACGGGCAGCTAAGCTACACCTGTCAACGGACATGATCCATCGGTGACTCAACCACCGATCCAGGGCCGGGGGCGCTTCCAACGCCACCCGGCCTTATTCTTTTGCCACAATACAACCGCGCAGGCAACGTTCACGTAACGTCCCATGAACAAACGTCGCCGTTCTGCCGAAAGATTTTTGGCGATAGGACTGTTGTCATGGGGGATTTTCCGGAATGACGGTAATCCGCTGACATGGAAAGCCTTACCGGAGATGGGAGCGCTTTTCTTCGCGCCTCCGGTAAACCATTCCATTACAAGCTATTACGAGATATTAGGCTCAAACGGCAAGGGCCGCCCCGGTAAGGAGGCGGCCCCGCCTGACAAGCCCGTTGCCGACCGAAGCCGGTAGAGCGGGAACCTGTTTGCGGCAGCCGGGGCTCCCACCCGGTTAAGCAGGGCCATACGGGTCTCCCCGCGCCTCTGCCGCAACTCGTATGCCCATTCGGGCCAACCTCTCCCCGCTTGGCTCGTCCGCAAGTCCGAGACGGGATGGCCGCCTCCAACAAGCTCAAGTCGTGTCCTGCCTCTGCTGCGGGGTCGCAGGCCCTATTTTTCAGCGCCGAGGCGGGCGCTTTCTGTGCCCCGTATGAGCGGGGCGAATAAGCTCTGGCGCTGCGGCAACCCGTCTATCGCCAGAGAGCCCACGGCACGCCGTGGGTTGGTATTCAGTGCGGAGGGCGCGTACCGTAGACCGCGCTTCTTGGCTATCCCCACCCTTGGATGAGGTCCGCAAATTCTGCCAGCTTCCCACGGCGATCAGCCGACCCGTGGACCACGCGCGTCAATCTGGCGCCGCTGCTGGCGTGGCGTCAGTATTCTGATGGATTATCCCTCGTTTTGTCAAGCAAAGGAACATCAACGCCGTTGTCACGAAAGCGCATTCTCGGTCGCTCTGCATCTTCCTTTGTTCTCTGCTCGGCGGTCTTAATTACGGTGTCTTTGTGAAGCGGAACGCCGCGTTTATCCCAATACGCCGCGCTTTCCGGCGTAAGCTGCTGAGAGGGCGAAAGGGGGCGCCCAATACGCCTTTCCACTTCGCTGTACATCTGTGACATGATGTAGCGTCGCCGGTATTGAGGCGAGATTTCGATATTAAGGCAGAATGCGCAGCCATCTGGCTCGTCCAGGATGAACGTTGCCCATCCAACCGATACCCCGTCACATTCCGCAACAGCGTAGATGACCTTCCCTTCGTGTTCGTGAAGGGTGACCTGTATCGAAGCATCATCCATGACTGCCCTCTTCCTTCTGCGCCAGGGCGGCGCGGCCCGCTGGTGTTAGCGCGTGCTTCCGTGTCCGCTCGTCCACCACAGCGTATCCCCACTCCCGAAGGTCGAACATGATGCGCTGCATGGCGCAGCACGACTTGCCCAGGATATGGGCCACCTCTGCGGGGCGGACGCCTTGGTTCGCAGGCCCGGCCGGGATGTTGCAGAGGGCGGCGAAGTGGCGGGGTTTCAGTTCGTGCGTCTCGCTCATCGCTCACTCTCCCTCTCTCCCGCTTCCCGGATAGCGGCGGCGCAATGATCTCCAAGGCGGATGGCTTCAGCGCGGCGCTTTCCTCGGCCGTCGTAGAAGTCCAGCCACATGGCGCACCTCTCCCTCTCTGCCAGCCTTCCGCGCTCCTCTGCGTCCCGGATGGCGGTGGCGATCCTGCGCTCAACCTCTCCAGATTGGACATCGTTGATCACGAAATCGTCCACGAGCGACCCGACGAGCCATTCCGCCCTCTGCTCCGGCGTCATGTCACCCATTGGCGGCCTCCCTGTGCTTGGAGAGCGCGGCGCGTCCGGCTTCGGTAATGGTATTGCCATGGGTGATCAGGCCAAGAATGCGCAGCGACCCCCTGACAAATTCAGGCGTGCGGGTCGGCACAGAGTGGTAAGGGGACTTCTCCGCACCAGCGAGCGCCAGGACTTCCTTCTGGCTGAGCTTCGGCACGTCACTCACGGTCGCCTCCTGTGGGGCTGGAGAGAGACGCGGCCATGCGCGCCTCCCACCGTTCCGCATCCTTCCGGAATGCCTCCGGCGTCTCGTCCCATCCCCATTGCGTCCGGCTGGCCCACACGGCGAAGGCCATGGCGTTGTCATCGGCGGAACCGGAGTCGCCGTCGATAGCGGAAGCAATGGGGCCGCTCGGTGGGCAGGTGAAGCGGCGCCCCGTCTCCTGCTCGAAAGCCGCGATCAGGTCGCTGTTGTTGGACGCGAAGCTGATGAAGCCAGCCCATGCGAGGGCCTGGAAAGCGTCTCGGTCCATCACTCACCACCTTTCAGGTCCGGGGGCGGAGCTTCCTTGAGGCGGACGCCGGGGCCGCCGGGCGGAAGGGGCGGCAGGGGATTTGCCTTCTTCGGGAAGTCCACATGAAGGCCAGCTGTCAGCGGCTCACCGGGGGGCAGCGAGAACACCGCGCCCGCCTGAATGAACACCTCGGCGATTGCCAGGATGTTGTCCACGGACAGGTGGCCCGGCGTCGTGTCTCCGGCGTCTTCGGCCCGCGCGATGGTGGCGCGGCTCAGACCCCCGGCACGCTTCCCGAGTTCGGCTTGCGTCTTGATCCCTGCCCAGACGCGGAGGTGGCGGATTTGGTTTCCAGTCAGCATCCGCCGACTGTCCGCCACGCCCGAGCCACGATCAACAGATGCATGTTCCATGAAGCACCATGCGCGTTTCATTGTTGATAATGTCGCATATTTGATGCATGATGGCAATCACAATCAGCAACGAACCGGAGATGCGCATGGACTCCCACGACCTTTCCGCCGTTCGCGACGGCATCGCCGCGACCGTTTCCGCCTGCCACGGGGCTTCCAAGGCCGCTGGCTGGTGGGAAGGCACTGACATGTCCGACCGGCACGTCGTCCCGGCCAAGCTCTGCCTGATCCACAGCGAGGTAAGCGAGGCGATGGAGGGGCACCGCAAGGGCCTGATGGACGACAAGCTGCCGCACCGCCCGATGGTGGAGGTGGAGTTGGCGGACGCCCTGATCCGCATCGCCGATCTCGCCGGGGCGCTCGGCCTCGATCTCGGCGGCGCCGTGGTCGAGAAGATGGCCTACAACGCCAACCGCGCAGACCATAAGCCGGAAGCCCGCGCCGCTGCCGGTGGCAAGGCGTACTGACCATGGGGCAGTCCCGGCGCATGTCCATGGTCGAGGCAAGCGCGAACACCGCATCCGGCTTCGTGCTGTCCTGGGTCGCCGGGATGATCGTCTACCCGCTGGTTGGGTGGGCGGTCAGCCCAGCGCAGAACACCATCGTCGTTGCCGTCTTCACCGTGATCAGCGTGGCCCGGTCCTACCTGTGGCGCCGGGCCTTCAACTGGCTTCACGGGCGAGCCGCCTAACCCACCCACCCCCGAGGTATCCATGACCACCGACAGCGCCCTTGAGCGCATAGCCAACTGGCAGGACATCGCGAGCGCGCCGAGAGACGGAACGCGGTTTCTGGCCGTCGTGGACGGAGACGTTGCGCTCGTGTTCTGGGGGAAGACCAGCCACGTTCCGATTTACGGCTTCTGCCGAGCGGATCAGGGGCCGGAGGACGCCGACCTTTGCGACCCGACCGCCTGGATGCCTCTTCCCCCACCTCCCTCCGCCTAGCCCCCAACTCCACAAGGAGGACACAGCATGGCCGAACCGACGATGTTTTCCCTTCCTCCCCACATCCGCGCCGACCTGACCATCTACGTCACCAGTGACGAGACCGGCCTTGAAAGCGCCGTCAGGATCGGCGGTTTGAGCACCGTTCTGGCCGGCGACTTCGCCAGCTCCACGGAGCGCATCTGCAAGGAGGTGTCCCGCCTGATCGGCTCCGACGACGTCCGCCCGATGACGGCAAGCGAGGTCTCCGACTACTTGCGCCGCGAGCGGGAAGAGGACGCCGCCTAACCGCCCCAGCACACAGGAGGACAGGACACATGACCAACATCGACAGCAAGGTTCTGGACTGGTTCATCTACGGCGAGACCGGAACATCTTCCCGAACGATGGCGATGCACCTGACAGGGCGGAAGGGGAAAGGGCGGTCGTTCAGCCACCCGAGCGACGGGGGCGACCTGGGCCGCTGCCTGAAGCTGCTGGAGTTCGTGCCGGAGCTTCGCGCACGCCTTCCGCAGATGGCCGAGGTCAGCCCCTATTGGTCCGCTCTGGTCGCCCGCTGGGATGAACTGGAGCGGTGCCACCGGGACGATCCGAAGAGCATCTATCCGCTGATGCGCAGCATCCTTGATCCCGTCGAGAAGAAGGACCGGGGCGTCATCAGGCTCGGCGCCAACATCAGCATGAGCTTCGGTTCCTGACCCACCCCCGCCGTCCCCAAGGAGCAGACATCATGAAGTGGATACTTATCCTCGTCAGCATGTACGGCCATCAGCCCATGACCACCGCTGTCTTCGAGGACCGGACTGCATGCGAAAACGCGGCCAATGACGCGAAGAAGTTCAACCCCTTTATCCGGTTCGTGTGCGTTCCGGATCGCTCCACCTGACCGCCGCCGTCCCCAAGGAGGACAAGCATGGCAATGACGAAGGCCGAAAAGGCTGAGATGGAAGCGCTTCGAGAGGCGCGCGATCTGGCGCGGGCGCTTCGGTGGCCTGAGTATGCCGAGCCGGCGATGATGCCCATTCCGCCGTCCGGCGAGCACGCGTCGGGTTGGCTGTTCAACGCTCACCGCGCCATGGACCTGTGGGGGACGGGGAATTCTGTGTATCAGGCGTGGTCCAAGTCATCCACTCATGGAGATGGCGCGTCCCCGGCCCCCAACCGTTCGGGGTCACAGAACGGGGTTCCGCTGTTCGCCGCCCGCCTCGACGCTCTGAAGGCGTTGCGCCTCGCCATGACCAAGGAGTTCGCGCGGAAGCTCGCGCGGGTTGATGCCGAGATCGAAGCAGAGAGAGCCAAGGCCGACTGACCGACCCCTCTCCTCACCAGGGGAGGGGACACAACACGTTGAAGGAGGAACGATGATCGACCCCGCCGACATCACCGTGGAAGCGTGGCGAACTTATCAGGAGGGTGGGCAGCATGTCGCCTATCGGTCGTCCGGCGTGATGGTGACCCATGCGGCCGGCATCACCGTATGCGTGGACATCGCCAGCACCCGGCACAAGAACAAGGCCATTGCCCTGGACGCCATCGAAGGCGCCATGACCTCGCCTCACTGGCGGTAGATCACCGCGGCGGCCCCACCTGCATCTTCGAGTCGTACGCCCGCATCGTCGTGAGCCGACGCCCGCACTCCTTGCACACCACCTTGCGGAGCGCGTCCAGGGTCGGATAGTCCGGCCCAAAACGCTCGACCAACACGGCCACGTCCAGCCGGAACGACCGCCTGCACGGCCCGCAGTCGGCGTAGATGACGTGGTCGTCCCGGATGTTGCCGAGGATGTCGCGGATCTCCATGCGGCGATGGTGGCATGGGAACGGACGCGGAACAACATTTTCATCCAGACAACGCGCCAACATTTTGACCAACACGTCGCTTCGTCTCGCTTAAAAGTGCATAAAAATCAATGCACTACGTTCTCGGTAGATCCCATCCATCATCGG